>NZ_JBMGQR010000003.1:0-150312 GCF_049059935.1 Solicola agrisoli
CCTGAGCCACCACGATCCGGTCCGAGGTGGTGGCTCAGGCACCGCCGGGCCTCGGAACCTGCGGACGAGGGTCAGGGGCGGGAGGCGCGGGCCGACAGGTCCGCCCAGACCTCGGCGACGCGGGCCTCGAGGGTGGTGCGGTCGCCGGAGTTGTCGACGACGAGGTCGGCGACGGCGAGGCGGGCCTCGCGGGTGGCCTGGGCGGCCACGCGGGCGCGGGCGTCGTCCTCGGTGGTGCCGCGGTCGCGGACGATCCGCTCGACCTGCTGCTCGACGGGGAGGTCGACCACCACGACGACGTCGCACTCGCGGTACTGGCCCATCTCCACCAGCAGCGGGTTGTCGTGCACCACCACCGCGTCCGGGCCCGCGGCCACCTCGCGCGAGCGCTGCAGGGCGCGGACGGCCGGGTGCGTGATCGCCTCGAGCTCACGCCGCCGGGCCTCGTCGGCGAACACGACGGCGCCGAGCGCCGGACGGTCGAGCGACCCGTCGGGGGCGATCACGTCGGGGCCGAAGGCGCGCTCGATCTCGGCCAGTGCCGGGGAGCCGGGCTCGACCACCTCGCGGGCGAGACGGTCGGCGTCCACCACCACCGCCCCGTGGTCGGCGAGCAGGGCCGAGACGGTGCTCTTGCCCGATCCGATGCCCCCGGTCAGTCCCACACGCAGCATGGGCCGATCCTCTCAGGCGCCGCGCGCCCCGAAGGTGGTGCGGTAGGCCTGCGGCGTCGTGCCGCGCACCTGGCCGAAGTGGTGACGCAGGGTGGCGGCGTTGCCGAACCCCGCACGCCGCGCCACCTGCTCCACCGCCAGCCCCGTGGTCTCGAGCATCTCCTCGGCGAGCGCGACGCGCTGCGTGGTCACCCACTGGTGCGGCGTGGTGCCGGTCTCGTCGCGGAAGCGCCGGGCGAACGTCCGGGCCGACATGTGGGCGCGCCGGGCCAGCACCTCCACCGAGAGGTCCTCGTCGAGGTGCTCGCCGGCCCACGCGAGCACCGGCTCGAGCGTGTCGGCGGTGGTGGCGACGATGGGGGTGCGGACGTACTGCGCCTGCCCGCCGTCGCGGTGCGGCGGCACCACCATGCGACGGGCCGTGGTGGCGGCGACGCGGGAGCCGAACTCCTCGCGCATCACGTGCAGGCACGCGTCGATGCCGGCCGCCGAGCCCGCCCCGGTGACGACGCGCTCGTCCTCGACGTAGAGGACGTCGGGCTCGACGTGGGCCAGCGGGTAGGCCGCCTGGAGCCGTTCGGCGTAGCGCCAGTGGGTGGTGCAGCGGCGTCCGTCGAGCAGGCCGGCGGCCCCGAGGGTGAACACCGCGCTGCACGAGGCGAGCACGCGGGCACCCCGTGCGTGAGCCGCCTGCAGCGCCTCGACGACGGCGTCCGAGACCTGCGAGTAGTCGCGCTTGGCGGCCACGGCCACCAGGTCGGCCTCGGCCAGCCGCTCCAGGCCGTGCTCGACGTGCAGGTCCATGCCCGAGGAGCTGCGGACGCGTCCGGGCACGTCGGTGCAGAAGTCGAAGTCGAAGGTCGGGCAGTCGTCCTCGGGGTGGTGCGGCTCGTTCCAGACCTCGTTGAGCACGCCGATGCCGAACGGCTCGGCGTCGTCGAGGACCACGGCGGCCACGTTCGTCAGCATCGGGCCATGCTGCCCCGCAGTTGGCAGGAAATCAAGCAGCAGTGGCACGCCTGCCACTCGTGGCAGGATCACGACGGGAGGAAAATTACTGCCATGACCCTCCTCCTCGCCCTCGCCCTCGTCGTCGCGGTCGCCCTCCTGGTCCACGGCCTGCGCACGCTCGTCTCCCACGACGGGTTCGGCCACCGCCCGCTCCCCCGCAGCCACCGCGACGAGCAGTCGCTCGAGCTGCGCACCTGGCGCGGCTGAGCCGGTCTCAACCGGCAGGCGTCTCCTCGGACGCCGGCAGCGCGCCGATCCTCACCTGGTGGCCGAACGGGTCCCGCGCCAGCGACACCCGCTCGCCCCACGGCATGTCGGTGGGCTTCTCGAGCACCTCGGCGCCGCGACCCGCCGCCGTCCGGGTGACCTCGTCGACGTCGTCCACGTAGATCCACAGCACGACGCCCGCGGGCACCACCGGCCGCTCGGCGACCGTCAGGCCGAGCTCGGAGCGTCCCATCGCCAGGCTGACGTACGCCGGCTCGCCCTCGGCCGGGAACCGGTACCGCTCGGCACCGCCCAGCGTCCGACCGTAGAAGTCCAGGGCCGCACCGAGGTCGCCGACCTCGAGGATCGGGAAGCAGGACACGATCATCGCCGCAGCATAGGCCGCCCGCGGGGCGGGCGGGAGGCCTGCGACGGCGCTACCGCCGTCGCTGCACCACGTCGCCCCGCTTCACGAACGTCATCCGGTGGCCGGTCCAGACCCAGAGGTAGCGGTCGCTGCCCCGCACCACCGTGCGGTCGCCGGGCACCGAGCCGTCGAAGGACTTGGCGTAGTAGTAGTCCGACCGCACGTCGGCGTCGCCCACCACGTACTGCTGGCCGGGCTTCAGCGTGTACTCGATCGGCAGCACCGCCTGGTACGGCACCGGGTCGCGGTAGGCGGCCTGCTCGGGGTAGGCCCGGCCGTACGTGGGCGCCGACGTCGAACCGGGCCTGACCGTCACCACGGTGCCGTGGCCCCGCACCAGCACGGGACGTGACGCCGGGTTGCGCAGCCAGACCAGCTCACCGGCCCACGCCACCTGCACCCACTCGCCCTGCACCGCGTGCACCACCAGCTGGGTGCCGGCCGCCGCGCGGCCGCCGATCTCGGACGCGCCCGTCGTCGACGCCGAGCCGTCGGGCCTCCAGCCGGCGTCCCGGGCCAGCGGGGCGGACGCGTCGGGAGCCTGGCGCAGCTCGACGTAGTTGGTGCCCGACGTCGGGTCGCACGCGCCCGACCCCGGCGACGCCTCCTCGCACCCGGTGACGACGTGCCGGTTGCCGTCGTAGCCCGGGCGCACCGTGACGACGTCGCCCGCGACGACCCGCGTGGTGGCCCTGCGCGCGCCGCCGATCGGGGCGCGGACGAGGTCCATGTAGTGCTCCCAGTCCCAGTACGGGCCCGGGTCCCAGTGGACGTTCCTCGTCGCACCGGGCACGGTGCCGGGCACCTGGTCGTGGCCGATGACGTGCGCGCGGTCGCGCGGCACGTCGTACTTCGCGGTCAGGTACCGCACCAGCCTCGCCGACGCGCGGTACTGCGCCTCGGTGAACCAGCCCGACGTGCCGGCCTTGCCCTCGTGCTCGATGCCGATCGAGTGCGTGTTGATCCACCAGTTGCCCGCCTGGTAGCCGACGTCCTTCGGGTCGAGGTGCTGCACGACGTGCCCGTCGGAGGACCGCACCGTGTAGTTCCACGAGACGTTCGAGCGCGGGTCGGAGATGGTGGCGATCGTCCCGTCGTAGTCGCTCTCGGTGTCGTGCACGACGATGAAGTCGATGTCGAGGTCCCGGGGGCGGTCCGCCTGGTCGTAGTTGCCGTAGCCGCCCGTCGCCGGGTCCTGGGTGTAGGGCGACGGCAGCCACTCGCAGTCGAGCGTCCTCGGGCAGTCCACCGGCCCACGACGCCCGCGCGGGGCCGTCGGCGCCGCCAGGTCGGGGTCGGCCGCCAGGGCCACCTGCTCGCCGGTGGCGGTGGTGCCGCTCTGGCCCTCGCGCATCAGCTCCCAGGTGAGGTCGACGAGGTCCTGCCCGTCGCCCTCGCCGGCCCAGCGGGCCACCGCACCGCGCCACGACGCCAGCGACGACGCCTCGCCGGCGTGCCAGGACGCGAGCACCGCGGCACCGCCGCAGACGTTGGACGCCGGGTCGTCCACCAGCGCACGGCGGCTCAGACCGGTGAGCGCGGCCGCCTGGTCCAGCGGCGAGGCCTCGGACGCGCGGGAGTCGTCACCGCGGGCGTCCTCGGGAGCCGTCGGCGACAGGTTCATCACGCCGTACCCGCCCGTGCGACTGGCCGCGCCGTCGTGGTCCTGCCACCTCGACTGCAGGTACGACACCGCCGTGAGCAGCCGCTCGGGGACGCCCGCCGACGCCGAGGCGCGGGCCAGGGCCTGGTCGACCGACGTGCCGGGGCGGGCCCACGAGCAGTCGACGGCGGGTGACGCGGGTGCGGCGGAGGCCGGCACGACGGTGGGGACGAGCGCCGCGGCGAGCCCGCCGACGACGGTGAGCGCGGCGACGCGCAGGCGTGTGGACGACATGAGGGCCTTGTGCCCCGCACGGACCGTGCTCAAACCGTTTCGCCGGACAACCTTCCCGGACGGGTCGGCCCGGGACGCACGACGGCCCCCACCCCGTGAGGGGTGAGGGCCGTCGTGGTGGAGCGGTGCTGACTACTCGCCGCCGCCCGTGAGCTTCTCGCGGAGCGCCTGCAGCGCCTCGTCCGAGGCGAGCGAGCCGCCCGTGGACGCGGGGGCCGCGGGACGCGCCGGCGCGTCGCCGTCGTCGTCACCCTCGTCGTCCGAGGACGACGTGCTGGCTGCCTCGCTGGAGTACGAGCCGGCCTGGCCCGCCTCGAGGTCGGCCTGCTCGGCGTCGACGATCTGCTTCTTGTGGGCCTCCCAGCGGGAGTGGGCCTCGGCGTACTGGCGCTCCCAGGTGGCGCGCTGCTCGTCGAAGCCGTCCTTCCACTCGTTGGTCTCCGGGTCGAAGCCCTCGGGGTAGATGTAGTTGCCCTGGTCGTCGTACGACGACGTCATTCCGTACAGCGTGGGGTCGAACTCGTCGTCACCCTGCGCGGCGGCGGTCTCGTTGGCCTGCTTCAGCGAAAGCGAGATCCGGCGACGCTCGAGGTCGATGTCGATGATCTTGACCATGACCGAGTCGTTGACCTGCACGACCTGCTCGGGGATCTCGACGTGACGCTCGGCGAGCTCGGAGATGTGCACGAGGCCCTCGATGCCCTCCTCGACGCGGACGAACGCACCGAACGGCACCAGCTTGGTGGCCTTTCCGGGGACGATCTGACCTATCTGGTGGGTGCGGGCGAAGTGCTGCCAGGGGTCCTCCTGCGTCGCCTTGAGCGACAGCGAGACGCGCTCGCGGTCCATGTCGACGTCGAGCACCTCCACGGTGACCTCGTCGCCGACGGTGACGACCTCGCTCGGGTGGTCGATGTGCTTCCACGAGAGCTCGGAGACGTGCACCAGGCCGTCGACGCCGCCCAGGTCCACGAACGCACCGAAGTTGACGATCGAGGAGACCTGGCCCTTGCGGACCTGGCCCTTCTGGAGCTGGGTGAGGAAGTTCTGGCGGACCTCGGACTGGGTCTGCTCGAGCCAGGCGCGACGCGACAGGACCACGTTGTTGCGGTTCTTGTCGAGCTCGATGATCTTGGCCTCGATCTTCTGGCCGACGTACGGGGCGAGGTCGCGCACGCGGCGCATCTCGACCAGCGACGCGGGCAGGAAGCCGCGGAGCCCGATGTCCAGGATGAGGCCGCCCTTGACGACCTCGATGACGGTGCCCTCGACGACGCCGTCCTCGTCCTTGATCTTCTCGATGTCGCCCCAGGCGCGCTCGTACTGCGCACGCTTCTTCGACAGGATCAGGCGACCCTCCTTGTCCTCCTTCTGGAGGACGAGGGCCTCGACCGCGTCGCCCACGGCGACGACGTCGTTGGGGTCCACGTCGTGCTTGATCGACAGCTCGCGCGAGGGGATGACGCCCTCGGTCTTGTAGCCGATGTCGAGCAGGACCTCGTCGCGGTCCACCTTGACGATGGTGCCCTCGACGATGTCGCCGTCGTTGAAGTACTTGATGGTCAGGTCGATGGCTGCGAGGAAGTCCTCTTCCGAGCCGATGTCGTTGACGGCGACCTGGGGGATGCCTGTGGTGGGGAGTGAAGCGATGCTGGACGTCATAGGTGGGATGGGCTCCGATGGATGGATGGGCTCGTGCGGGCGCGTCAGGGCAGCCAGTGGATCGCGGGTGACGGGAGGAACACCGGGAGGTCGATCGACCACCTGGCCCTCGTGCCCGACATGGGCGCGAGCAATCGCCTGCTCCGTCCGAGGGTCATGCAGGCTGAAGACGCCTGCTCAACGATACGCGCCCACCGGGCCACGGTGCAACGCGGGGCGACCCCGTCGTTCCCCGTGGTGACGGGGCAGGACGCCCGTCAGCGACGCGGGGCGAGGAACGCGGCGAGCGCGGCGGCGTACTGCGGGACGTCGGCGGCGGCCATCAGCTCGCGCGCGGCGTGCATCGCGAGCTGCGGGGCGCCGACGTCGACGGTCGAGACGCCGGTCTGGGCCGCCGTCATCGGGCCGACGGTCGACCCGCACGGGAGGTCGGCCCGGTGCACGTACCGCTGCAGCGGCACGCCGGCCTGCTCGCAGGCCAGCGCGAAGACGGCGCCGCTGCCCGCGTCGGTGGCGTAGCGCAGGTTCTGGTTGACCTTGAGCACCGGCCCGCCGCCGGGGACGATGCGGTGCGCCGGCTCGTGGCGGTCGGCGTAGTTGGGGTGCGTCGCGTGCGACATGTCGCCCGAGGCGACCACGGACCCCGCGAGCGCGCGGTGCAGGTCCTCGCGCGCACCGCGCGCCGCCAGCACAAGACGCTCGAGAACGGTGACCAGGAGCCGTGAGGAGGCGCCGCGGTCGGACTGGCTGCCCACCTCCTCGTGGTCGAACAGCGCCAGCACCGGCACGACCCCCGCGTCGACGTCGGCCGCGGCCAGCAGCGCCTCGAGGCCGGAGAAGCAGGTGCCCTGGTTGTCCAGGCGCGGCGCGCTGAGCAGGTCGCCGGCCGCCCCGGTGACGCGGCTCGGCGCGGTGTCGTGCGTCATCAGCTCCCACGCGAGCAGGTCGGACGCCTCGGCGCCGACGGACGCGGCCACCAGCTCGAGGACGGACGCACCGCCGTCGAGCCCGGTGACGGCGTCCACGTGGCGCTGGGGGTCGAGGGTGACGCCGCGGCGCTCCTCGCTGAGGTGGATCGCCAGCTGGGGCACCCGCAGGACGGGCTGCTCGACGTGCACGAGCGCGGTGCGCGACCCTGCGCCGTCGCGGACCGTGACCCGTCCGCTCAGCCCGAGGTCGCGGTCGAGCCAGGAGTTCAGGTGAGCGCCGCCGTACGGCTCCAGCGCCACGGTGCGCCAGCCGTCGCGTCGCCCGTCGGGGTGCTGCTTGAGCCGCAGGTTGGGGCTGTCGGTGTGGCCGGCGAGCACCCGGAACGGCGTGGTGGGTCCGACCGACGACGCCGTCGACCACGCGACGAGCGAGCCGCCGCGCACCAGGTAGTGGCGTCCGGGCTCGGTGGGCCAGGCGTCGGTCTCGGCGACGGCGGTGAAGCCCGCCGCCTCCAGCGCGGCGGCGACGGTCGCGCAGACGTGGAACGGCGACGGCGACGCGTCGACGAACGCGGCCAGGCGCTCGGCGGTCGCACGGGCGGTGACGGGGTGGGCCATGCCGCGAGGCTACCGGCGGCGCGCGCCGTCTCCGAGCACAAGGTCCTCTCAAGATGCGGTGGCCCGATAGAGCCATTTTCCTCTGATTCTCAACGGCTCATCAAGAATCGGTCCACTCTCCACCACGTGGGGTACTCACCAGGCGAAACGGACCTAGCGTCCAGCCCATGAAGCGACTTCTCGGGACGGTTCTCTCCTGCGCCCTCGGCGCGAGCACCCTCGCTCTGCTGCCTACCACCTCGGCGCAGGCCGCGCCGGTCACCACCGCCGCGTACTCCTCGACCGCCTCCGGCCAGGCAGCCCAGGTGGCCCTGAAGGTGCTCGGCGCCTCGGTGCTGAACACGCGGGTCGCGTCCGGCACCGCCTCCACGGACTCGACGAAGGCCGCGAGCTCGAGCGCGTCGACGTCGAACCTGTCGGCCGCGCTGCTCGGTGCCGGGCTCACTCCCGCCACCAGCAGCGCGCAGACCGCTCCCCCGAACCTCGCCGACGCGTCCACCGGCACCCTGCCCGCGCTGGACGTCCTCGGCCTCGGCGTCGGCGTCCTGGGTGGCAGCAGCCGGGCGCAGGCTCCCGTCGCAGGGGTGTGCCCCGACGGAGGCGTGCTCGCCCGCGCCGAGTCGACCACCGCGGGCATCGACCTGCAGCCGGCGGGCCTGGTCCAGCTGCTGCGCACGTCGGCGCTGACCACCACCTCCACCACCGACCTGGTCGCCGGCACCGGAGCGCTGAACAAGCAGCTCCGCTCGACCGTCACCGGCGACGCCGCCACCCTCGGCGTCCTCGGCAACGCCGTGCAGGTGGGCATCTCTGGATCCCCGAGCCTGTCGGTCACCTCGAACGGCTCCCCGGTCTTCACCCCCGGCACCGTCACCGTCAACGGCACGCAGATCCCGCTCGGCGGCTCGACCACCGTCAACGTGGCCCTCGTCGGCTCGGTGACGGTCCGGGTGAACGCCGCGCCCACCACCACGTCCGGCACGAGCTCGATCTCGGTCGTCAGCCTCGACATCAGCCTGCTCAGCACCGGCATCCTGCTCCCTCCCGCCGCCCAGGCGACGGTCGACGTGATGCCGCTGTCGGTCTCGGCCACGGCCCCCACCTCCGGCCTGGACTGCGCCCCCGCCGCCCCGGTGATCACCACCCCCGCCGACGGCTCGACCACGAACGACTCGACGCCCACCGTCACCGGCACCGGCGTCGCCGGCTCGACCGTCACGCTGAAGGAGGGGTCGACCACGCTGTCGGACTCCATCCCCGTCGGCCCGTCCGGCGCCTGGACCTTCACGCCGACCACCGCCCTCGCCGACGGCCCGCACACGCTGACCGCCACCCAGAGCCTCGCCGGGGTCGCCTCGGCCGCCACCACCACCCGCTTCACCATCGACGCCACGGCACCCGCGGCGCCGACGATCACCTCGCCGCCCACCGGCGCCACGATCGGTCGCACCACGTTCCCGGTGACCGGCAGCGGCGAGCCCGGCGCGTCGCTCGTCGTGCGCAGCGGCGCGGTCGCGTCCTCGCCCGTCACGGTGGGCCTCGACGGCCGCTGGGCGACGACGCTCGGCCCGCTGACGCAGGGCGCGCACACCCTCACCGCCACGCAGACCGACGCCGCGGGCAACGTGTCGCAGGCGTCCTCCTCGGTCACCGTCACGGTGAACACCGCGGCGCTCGCCGCGCCGGTCATCACCGCCCCCACGAACGGCCTGGTGACCCGGACCCCGGCGCAGACCGTGCGGGTGACCGCCCGCCCCGACGCGTCGGTCCAGCTGTACGACGGCGCCACGCTGCTCGACACCGCCACCGCCAGCGCGGCCGGCGTCGTGGCGTTCTCCCGCACGCTCGCCGAGGGCACCCACACGCTGACCGCCGTCCAGACCGTCGACGGGCTCGGCCGCTCGGCCACCTCCGACCCGGTCGTCGTCCGCGTCGACACCACCGCCCCCGCCGCACCGGTCATCCGCGCCCCGCAGACCGACACCTCGACCGCCGACCCCACGCCGGACGTCAGCGGCACCGGGGAGCCCGGCGCGACCGTCACCGTCCGCGAGGGCAACCGCACGGTCTGCACCGACGTCGTCAGCGCCTCCGGCACCTTCGCGTGCACGGTCGACCCGGCACTGACCCAGGGGACCCACACCTTCGTCGCCACCCAGACCGACGCCGCCGGGAACACCTCCCCCGACAGCAACACGGTGACGATCGAGGTCGACACCGCCGCCCCCGCGGCGCCGGTCATCACCGAGCCCGCCCGCACCTCCTCCTCGACCGACACCACCCCGCTCGTCGTGGGCACGGGCGAGCGCGGCGCACGCGTGAGCGTCCGCGAGGACGGCGTGGAGCTGTGCAGCGACACCGTGGGCGCCGACGGCACCTGGTCCTGCACCACCACCGCCCTGACGCCCGGCGCGCACACGATCACCGCCGTGCAGACCGACGCCGCGGGCAACTCCTCCGACGCGGCCGAGCCCGTGACCTACACCGTGACGGTCGCCGACACCACCGCGCCCGACGCCCCGGTCATCACCGCCCCGGGCGCCACCTCCTCGGGCGAGGACCCCACCCCGCAGGTGCGCGGCACCGGTGAGCCCGGTGCGCGCGTGAGGGTGCTCGAGGGCACCGCCGAGCTGTGCGCCGACACCGTCGGCACCAGCGGCACCTGGTCCTGCACCACCACGACCCTGGCACCCGGCGCGCACACCATCACCGCCGTGCAGACCGATCCCGCCGGCAACGCCTCCGTGGCTAGCACCCCGGTCACCTACACCGTGACCGTGCCCGACACGACCGCCCCCGACGCCCCGGTCATCACCACGCCGACCGCCGGCGAGCAGACGGCCGACACCACCCCGACCGTCGAGGGCAGCGGCGAGGTCGGCGCCGTCGTCACCGTCCGCGAGGGCGCCACCGTCCTCTGCACCGACACCGTCGGGGCCGACGGTCGCTGGACCTGCGTGGTCGACCCCGCGCTGGCACCCGGCTCGCACACCGTCACGGCGACCCAGACCGACGCGGCCGGCAACGCCTCGCCCGCCAGCCCGGGCAGGACCTTCACCGTCACCGCGCCGGACACGACGCCTCCCCCGGTGCCCACCATCACCTCGCCCCTCCCCGGCTCCTCCACCCCGGACACCACGCCGACGGTGAGCGGCACGGCGGAGGCCGGCGCCACCGTCACCGTCCGCGAGGGCGCCCTGGTGCTCTGCCAGGACGAGGCCGACGCGCAGGGCGACTGGTCCTGCACGGTGAGCCCCGCGCTCAGCCCGGGTGCGCACAGCATCACCGCCACCGCCGCCGACGCCGCCGGCAACACCTCGCAGGCGACCCCGTCCGTCGGGTTCACCGTGACGGCCCTCGACACCACCGCGCCCCTCGCGCCGGTGATCGACCAGCCGGCCACCGGGACCACGTCGCCGGACGCGACGCCCACCGTGAGCGGCCGCGGCGAGGCCGGAGCCACCGTCACCGTGCTCGCGGGCGCCACGCCGGTCTGCACGGCCGTGGTCGACCGGCTCGGCACCTGGTCCTGCACGGTGAGCCCCGCGCTCGCCGTCGGCACCTACACCCTCACCGCCACCCAGGCCGACGACGCGGGCAACGTCTCGCCGGCCAGCGAGGGCGTCACCTACACGGTGGACGGCACCGACACCGAGGCGCCCACCGCACCGGTGATCACCGCGCCCGTGGGCGGCACCACGACCAACGACCAGCGCCCGACGATCGGGGGCACCGGCGAGACCGGGGCCACCGTCACCGTCCGCGAGGGCTCCACGGTCGTCTGCACCGCGGTCGTGACGGCCGGCACCTGGACGTGCACGCCGACCACCGCGCTCGACGGCGGCAGCCACACGGTGACGGCCACGCAGACCGACCCGGCCCAGAACCTGTCGGACCCCAGCCAGCCGGTGACCTTCACCGTCGAGGTCGTCGACGAGCAGGCACCCCTGGCGCCGGTCATCGCCAGCCCGACCGACGGCGACACCACCACCGACACCACCCCGACCGTCTCGGGCACCGGTGAGCCCGGCGCCACCGTGACCGTCAAGGACGGCACCACCACCGTCTGCACCGTCCGGGTGGGCACCCAGGGCGACTGGACCTGCACGCCGACCACGCCGCTGGCCGGCGGGAACCACCCGCTGACCGCGACGCAGACCGACGACGCCGACAACACCTCGCCGGTCAGCAACACCGTCACGGTCACCGTCCGCGTCCCCGACACGACGGCCCCGCCCGCACCGGTCCTCACCGCGCCGACCGGCGGGTCGACCACGGCGGACACCACGCCGACCTTCGAGGGCACCGGCGAGCCCGGCGCGGTCGTCACCGTCACCGAGGGCGGTGCGACGATCTGCACCGACACGGTGAGCGCGTCCGGACGCTGGTCCTGCACGCCCGGCACCGAGCTCGCCCCGGGTGCGCACGTCGTCGTCGCCACCCAGACCGACGACGCCGACAACACGTCGGTGGAGAGCACCCCGCTCGGCTTCACCGTCAGCGCGCCCGACACCGAGGTGGACGCGCCGGTGATCTCCGCGCCCGAGGACGGGACCAGCACCGACGACACCACCCCGACGGTCTCGGGGACCGGTGAGCCCGGCGCCGTCGTCACCGTGCGCGAGGGCACCCGCACGCTCTGCACCGACACCGTCGACACGGACGGCCGGTGGAGCTGCGTCGTCGCTCCCGCCCTGGACGCGGGCGCGCACGACCTCGTCGCCACCCAGACCGACCGGGCCGGCAACGTCTCGGACCCGAGCACCACGGTCACGGTGACGGTGACCGTCGCCGACACCCAGGCGCCGGCCGCCCCGGTCATCGAGTCGCCCGAGAACGGGGACCGCACCGCGGACACCACCCCCACCGTCTCGGGGACCGGTGAGCCCGGCGCCGTCGTCACCGTCCGCGAGGGCACCCGCACGCTCTGCACCGACACCGTCGACGAGGACGGCCGCTGGTCGTGCACCATCGCCCCCGCCCTGGCCGCCGGCGAGCACGTGCTCGTCGCCACCCAGAGCGACGACGCCGGCAACACCTCGCCCGACAGCGTCGCGGTGACCGTCACCGTCACCGTCGCCGACACCCAGGCACCGGACGCGCCGGTCATCTCGACCCCGACCGGCGGCTCGAGGACCACCGACACCACGCCGACGTTCACCGGCCGGGGCGAGCCCGGCGCCGTCGTCACCGTGCGGGAGGGCACCGCCACCGTCTGCACCGACACCGTCGACGGCAACGGCAGCTGGACGTGCACCCCCGGCCAGCCGCTGGCCGTCGGCGACCACACGTTCACCGCGACCCAGGAGGACGAGGCCGGCAACGTCTCGTCCCCCACCGCCCCGGTGGTCGTGACGATCGAGAGCGCCCCGCTGGCACCGGCTCCCCCCGTGATCACCAGCCCGGCCAACGGCAGCACGACGACCGACACCACCCCGACGATCTCCGGCACCGGCGTCGCCAGCGCCACGGTCACCGTGCGCGAGGGCACCACCCTGCTGTGCACGGCGACGGTCGGGACGGACGGCACCTGGCGGTGCACGCTCAGCTCGCCGCTGCCGGTCGGGCCGCACACGCTGGTGGCGCAGCAGCGCACGGCCACCGGCACGTCGGGGTCCTCGACCGTCGAGCGGTACAGCATCACCCGTCCCGTGACGCCGCCCGCGGCGCCCGGCGCGCCGACGATCACCGACCCGGCACAGAACCGGTACGTCTACACCCAGGCCACGTCGGTCCCCGTCACCGTGGCGGGCAACGGCACGCCCGGCGCGACCGTCACCGTCCGCGACGCCGACAACCGCGTCGTCGGCTCGGCCAAGGTCGCGACCAACGGTCGCTGGTCGCTGCGGACGGGCAAGCTGTCGTCGCGCACCTACGCCTACCGCGCCGTGCAGACGCGGTCGGGCCTCACCTCGCGCAGCAGCAACACCCGGGTCTTCCGGGTCGTGTCGCTGCGGGTGCGGATCGCCAAGGGCATCGACCCGACCAAGGCCAAGCGGCCCAAGATCCGCGGCAAGGGCACGCCGGGCGCCCGCGTCACGGTCAAGACCACCACGGGACGCGTCCTCGGCAGCGCCGTGGTCGACACCAACGGCAACTGGTCGATGAGGTCCAAGGCCCTCAAGCGCGGCACCTACAAGGTGCGGGCGTCGCAGAGCTACCGCGGCCAGAAGAGCCGCTCGACGGTGGTGAAGTTCCGGGCGCGGCCGCGCAGCTGACGGGGCCTGGAGCCTCGCCGCGACGCCGACGGCGGACGACCCACCCGGGTCGTCCGTCGTCGGCGTCCGTGCGTCAAGGGACGCCGGGTCCAGATCGGCTCAACGAATCCTCCACCGACTCCGCAGCGGCGCAAGAGACGCTCAGCAGAGGATCGAGACGGCCGGGCGCACCCCGTCCGGTCCCTAGCGTCGGGGACATGAAGCGCTACCTCGTCGGCGGTCTGGTCACCGCCCTGGCAGCCGGTGGACTCGGGTTCACCACCGGCGGAGTCGCCACCGCGAGCCCCGTCCAAGGATCCGGCGCCCAGGGCACCGCGATCTGCTCCGTCCTCCCCGTCCTGTGCCCACCCGTCACCGGCGCTCCCACCACCGGGCTCCAGACGGCCCTGGCCGCGCTGCTGGCCGGCGGCAGCACGCCGTCGCCGGCCCTCGTCCAGGACGTCGTCACCCAGCTCGGCGGCAGCAGCGACCTGCCCACCGCGACGCTGACCGCCACCGTGACCGGCGTGCTCAGCCAGCTGCAGGCCGGCAGCACCGGGTGGCCCGCGGGCACGCTGGACCCCGCGATGCTGGGCAGCACCATCGGGCAGGTCCTGGCCCAGCTGCCCGCCGGAGCGACCCCGACCCAGGTGCGGGGCCTGGTCACCAGCGTGGTCGACCTCGTCACCGGCCTGGTGCAGACCCTGACGACGGCGCTCACCGGCACCGGCGCACCCAGTGCGGCGATCTCCGACCTCGCCACGGGGCTGCTGGCCGGCGACCCCGCCGCCATCACCGCCGCGCTCACCACGCTGTCCGGCTCGCTCGACCCCGCCCAGCTCCAGTCCCTGGTCGGGACGCTGGTCTCGGCCCTGGGCGACCTCGGCGGCACCGGCAGCCCCTTCGACGCGGCCGACCTCCAGGCGCTGCTCGGCACGCTCGTCGACGCCGTCGGCGACGCGGCCGGCGGCACCCTCGACCCGGCGAAGGTGCAGGGCCTGCTCACCGGCCTCGTCGACGCCCTCACCGGCGCGAACGCGTCCGACCCGTTCGGGTCGCTGACGCAGATCGCGCGAGAGCTCATCACCACGCTCCAGGGGCTCGGGACGTCGACCGTCACCAACCTCACCGTGCTCGTCAACCGGCTGCTCCCGGTCGCCGGGCTCCCGACGGTCCCGACCACGCCCACGACGCCGACCAGGCCCGGGGCACCCGCGTCCGCCGCGCTCGCCACCCCGAGCCTGGCCGTCGCGAAGTACGACACCACCAAGCGGCCCCGGTTCAGCGGCCGCGGCACCGCCGGGGCGACGGTCACCGTCCGCACCACCGCCGGCCGCGTGCTGGCGACCGTGCGGGTGCCGTCCGGGGGCAGCTGGGCGGTGAAGTCCAAGCCGAAGCTGAAGCGGGCGGCGTACAAGGTCGTCGCGCGTCAGTCGGCGAGCGGACGCACCGGCTCGGCCGCGTCGGCCACCCGCACGGTGCGCGTCGTCAGCGCCAAGCCGGTGCAGACGACCACGAGGTCCACCAAGGCCAACCGCCCGACCTTCACCGGCGTCGGTTACCCCGGGGCCAGGATCACCGTCCGCACCAAGGCCGGCCGCGCCCTCGCCACCACCAAGGTGAAGAGCAACGGCACCTACAAGGTCCGCTCGAGGAAGACCCTGCGCAACGGCTCGTACAAGATCCGCGTCACCCAGAAGCGCGGGTCCAAGACCCTCAAGTCCACGTTCCGCACCGTCCGGGTGCGCTGAGCCCGGCGTCCGAGGCGCCGCCCACCAGCGAGGGTGCCATCGGGGACACTGTCCCCGATGGCACCCTCCTCCACGTCCCGCCCCGACGAGCCCGCCGGCCCCGCCGAGGTCGAGCGCGCCAACCGCGCCGAGTGGGACCAGATGGCCGACGAGTACCAGGCCGAGCACGGCGCGTTCCTCGGCGACGCCGGCTTCCGCTGGTCGCCCGAGGGGGCCGACGAGGCCGACCTGCACCTGCTGGGCGACGTCGCCGGGCTGGACGTCCTCGAGATCGGGTGCGGGGCCGCCCAGTGCTCGCGCTGGCTGCTCGACCGGGGCGCGCGCCCGGTCGGGATCGACCTGTCCACGCGGCAGCTGCAGCACTCCCGCCGCCTCGACGACGACGCCGACGTCCACGTGCCCGTGGTCGCCGGCACCGCGACCGCCCTGCCGTTCGCGGACCGGTCGTTCGACGCGGTCTGCTCGGCGTTCGGGGCGCTGCCGTTCGTCGCCGACGTCGACGCGGCCATGGCCGAGGTGGCACGCGTGGCGCGTCCGGGCGGGTCCTGGGTGTTCTCGGTGACCCACCCGGTGCGGTGGATGTTCCCCGACGACCCCACCGAGGCCGGCCTGCGCGTGGTCCGCTCCTACTTCGACCGCGAGCCGTACGAGGAGCGCACCGAGGACGGAGCGCTCGCGTACGCCGAGCACCACCGCACCGTCGGCGACTGGGTGCGTGCCGTGGTGGCCGCGGGCTTCGTCGTCGACGACCTCGTCGAGCCCGAGTGGTCGCCCGGCAACACCCACGTGTGGGGCGGCTGGGGCCCCGAGCGCGGCGCCACCCTCCCCGGCACCGCGATCCTGCGCACCCACCTCGGCTGACCCCGCCCCGGACGCACCGACGCCCGCCGTCCCCCTGAGGGCGGCGGGCGTCGACGCACCGAGTCGGTGGTGTCAGACGGCGGTGTGGTCGCCTCGCACCTCGGCGCCGCGGCCGCGGCGCAGCAGCACCACGCCGCCGGCCACGAGGACGACGCCGAGCACCAGGCCGCCGATCGGGACGTAGAGCCGGATGGCCTTGAGCGACGAGGCACGCGAGGCGTACTCGTCGACGGTGTCGCTGACCGTCTTGTCGTCGTAGCCGAGCGTGGCCTTGGTGATCGTGGCCTTGGTCTCGCCGTCGACCGCGAGGGTCGAGAGCTGGTCCTCCTGGCCCTTGATGATCACGCCGGTCTCGGGCTCGACCCACAGGGTGCGGGTGTTGGCGTACATCCGGTCGGCGGTGACCGACGGCGTCGACGCCTCGCCCACGAGCGAGCCGGGCACCGCGAGCTCGGCGATCTTGGTGGCCGGGATCTTCTGCTCGTACTTGTAGACCGCGAGACCGTCGATCTCGTCGGTGTCGACGAACGTCGCGTCGGTGGCCTTGCGCAGCGAGCCGTCCCAGAACTGGTAGGTCTTCTTCTGGGCGTTGAAGGGGAACTTGAAGTACTGCCCCGTGAAGGTGACGTCGTCCTTGACGCCGGCGGACTCGGTGGTCTCGCCGTCCCACTTCACGGCCGCACCGGTGTGCCGGTCGAACGCGACGAGGTCTCGCGTGCCGCTGAGCGGGTCGCCCGAGGCCGGGTCGAACCCGGGCGGGGCGACGTAGGACAAGGTGTCCCAGACCGCGACGTCCTCGCCGAGGTCGTCGGTGGCCTTCTTGCTGTCCTCGACCTGGCCGACCACCTGGCGCCTGGACTCGAGCGGCCCGGTCTCGATCGCGGGTCCGCCCTCGGCGGCCACGTTCAGGTAGGTGGCGTCGCCGTCGCCCGTCGTGGACTGCGTGGTGGACTGCTGGTCCAGCGGCACCACGGCGAGCTGGTCGTAGGCGTAGAACCGTGCCAGGGCCGCCAGGGCCAGCAGGAACACGCCGACGAACAGCAGAACGAAACCAGTCTTCTTGCCCACTAGGGCTCCCTCCAGAGCGTCAGAACGCTCGGACATTACCAGTGAGTAGGGAGTTCGCCTACGCTTTGGATCAAACCGATATCGAGCGGTGTCCGACATGCGATGATCCGCCCGTGACGACGGTGATGGAGCGAGCCAGGCGCGCGGCCGACCCCTGGGTCCCCGAGGGCACGACACGTGCCCAGAAGGTCGCCGTCGCGGGCCTGGTGATGGTGCTCGCGCAGCTCGCGTTCCGTGCCTGGGCGGTGCACGGGAGCTACTTCCTCGAGGACGACATCCAGTTCCTGTCCGACGTCGCCCGGGGCCGCGACGACCTCGCCTGGTTCTTCCGACCGCACAACGTGCACTTCATGCCGGGAAGCTTCGTGCTGGTGGCGGTCCTCGGACACGCCGGAGCCTTCAGCTGGGCGACGGCCACGGTGCAGATCATGGCGATGCAGTCGCTCGCCAGCCTGTCCGCCTGGTGGATGCTCCGGCGGCTCTTCGGGTCGTCGCCCTGGGTGCTGCTCCCCCTCGGGTTCTACCTGTTCACGCCCATGACCTTCCCGAGCATCATGTGGTACGCGGCGGCGATCAACCAGCTCCCCCTGCACACCTGTCTGTTCGTCGCGATCGCCCTGCACGTGGAGTACCTGCGCACGAACCGTCTGCGACTCGCCCTCGCCACCGCCGCCGTGGTCGTCCTGGGCCTGGCGTTCTACGTCAAGGCCGTCGCGATCCCCCTCGTGCTCGGTCTGGTCGCGGTCCAGTACTTCGCCACCGGGTCCTTCCCGCGCCGACTCGTGGCCGTCCTGCGGACCTACTGGGCCGGGTGGGTCGTGCTGGGCACGGTGACGGCGGGCTACCTGGTGATGTACCTCGCCCGCCGCCCCCCGTCCGGGGGCAGCGGCGGGGACGTCCCCTTCGTCGGCCTCGCCCAGGCGATGCTCGTCGACAGCTTCGGCACCTCGGCCCTCGGGCTGTCCTGGCAGTGGGCCGTGGTCCGCGACGGCCCACGCCTGTCGACCGACCCGTCGAGCGCGGTCGTCACCGTGGCCTGGCTGGTCCTGGTCGCGGTCGTCGTCCTGCTGTGGGCGACGCGCACCCACGCCCTGCGCCCGCTGCCGATCCTCGGCGCGTACCTCTTCACGTCCTACCTGATCATCGCCGGCGGCCGGGCCGGCGACTTCGGTGTCGACCAGACCGGGCACGAGCTGCGCTACCTGTCCGACACGGCCGCCGTGGCGGCGTTCGTGCTCGCCGCGATGGTGCTGCCGCTCCGCGGTCCCACGGTGCGCAACGAGCCACGCGAGCGCTCGCGCATCGAGCTGAGGACGCCACGCTGGCTGCTGCCGCTCGGTTGCGTCGTCTTCCTGGTGGCCTCGCTCGTCTCGTCGGTCGCGTACGCCCGGTCCTGGCACGACCGCAACCCCTCGAAGGACTTCATCACCACGACTCTCGACGACCTCTCGTCGGCCGACTCACCACCGTCGCTGATCGACACCGCGGTGCCCGACGACGTGCTCTGGAGCGCCAACACGCCCTACAACCTGCCGTCGAGGATGTTCGCGCCGGTCGCCGGCTCCTTCACGACCCCGGACGAGGGCAACGACCTGTCCATCCTCGACGCCGAGGGTCACGTCCGCACCGCGGCCGTGGAGCCGTCCGTGACGGGGCTGCCCGGACCCGTCGAGGGCTGCGGCTACCTCGTCCGGCAGGCCCCGGTCACGGTGACGCTGGGCTCGCGCACCTACGACTACCCGTTCTGGATGTCGGTGGGCTACCTGGCCGACGCCGACGGCGAGGTCGTCGTCACCGCCGGGGCGCGGACACGTCGCGTCCCCGTCGAGAAGGGCCTGCACACCATGTTCCTGCGCACCGAGGGGGCGTTCGGCGAGGTGACCTTCTCGGTGCTGCGCACCGGCACCCTGTGCGTCGACACCGTCGCCGTCGGTCCCCCGAAGGTCGATCCCCGATGACGGACGCGCGCCCGGTGTACCCGGGCCTGGACACCCTGCGGGCGATCGCGGCGCTCGCCGTCGTCGTCACCCACGTCGGCTTCCAGACGGGCTTCTACGGCTCCGGCGCGCTCGGCGCCGCGGTCGCGCACCTCGACCTCGGCGTCGCGGTCTTCTTCGTGCTCTCGGGATTCCTCCTCACGCGCCCCTACCTCGTCGCGGCCCACGGCGGCAGACCCGCTGACCGGGCGGGACGGTTCTACGTCAAGCGGGCCCTGCGGATCGTGCCGGTCTACGCGGTCAGCGTCGTCGCCGCCCTGGTCCTGCTCGACCAGCCCAGGCCGGTGACGCCCGAGCTGCTGCTGCGGCACGCGACCTTCACGCAGGTGTACTCCGCCGAGGGCCTCCCTGCGGGCCTGACCCAGATGTGGAGCCTGGCCACCGAGGTGGCCTTCTACGTGCTGCTTCCGGTGCTGTGCTGGCTCGCCACGCGCCCGCTGGCCCGCCGGCTGCCTCGGGTGCCGCTCGCCTGCGCCATGGCCGTCGGCGTGTCGGTGGCGTGGAACGCCGGTCTCGGCTCCGTCGTGGGCGGCCAGGCCCAGCCCAACCTGTGGCTCCCCGCGTTCGCCGGCTGGTTCGCGGTGGGCATCGCCCTGGCGTGGGTCACGGTCGTCCCCTCGGCCAAGAGCCGCCCCTGGGTGGCCACGGTGCTGGTCGCCGCCCGACGTCCCGGCGCGTGCTGGCTGCTCGCCCTGGCGATCTTCGTGGTGGTCTGCACCCCGGTCGGAGGACCGCTGGGCCTGATCCTGGCCGACCCGTCGCAGGCCGTGGCCCGCAACCTCGCCTACACGGCGATCAGCGGGCTGGTCGTGCTGCCGGCCGTGCTCGGCCCCACCACGGGTGTCTACGCGCGTGCCTTCGCGCTGCCCGTCCTCCGACACCTCGGTCACATCTCGTACAGCGTGTTCTGCTGCCACCTGATCGTGCTCGACCTCGCGTTCGAGCTAATGGGGACCGAACCCTTCCGGGGCGGGTTCTGGGCCGTGCTCGCCGTCACCGTGCTGCTGAGCGTCGCGGTGTCCGAGGTCCTCTACCGCGTCGTCGAGCGCCCGGCGCTGCGGCTCAAGGACGTGGGCCGCAGGCACAGCACCGCCGAGGCCAGCACTCCCAGGCAGGACGCCGCCACCAGCTGAGGCCACGCGAGGTCACCGGCCCACCCGTCCGGGGCACCCCAGGGCCGGACGACGTACGCCGAGCCCGCGACCACCAGGAGCGTCGCCGCCACCCAGGGGGCGACGTCCTGGCCCGGCGCGAACCGGCGCACCGCCGCCAGCAGCGCGGCGCCCAGCCCGGCGGCCGCCAGACCCGGGAGACCGGCCACGAGCAGGGCCGCCACGACCACGGACGTGCCCACGACTCCTCGCGTCCAGCGTCGCCCCCGCCGACCTCGAGCGGGCGGCGCGTCCTCGCGGCCACGCAGTCCGCCGAGGACCACCAGCAGCACGAGCAGGAGCAGGCCCAGGCCCAGGCCGGCGCGGTAGGAGTCGTCAAGCTCGAATCGGAGGCGCAGCTCCTCTGCTCGCCCGTCCACGACGTAGCCCTGCTGCCAGCCGTTCACGGTGACGGAGCGCCCGTCGCCGCGGTCGGAGCGGCCGGCCCAGCCCGCGTTGACGTTCTCGCGCACGGTGACCAGACGCTCCCGCCCCTGTCCCGTGGACAGGTCGAGGTCGCGCGAGGACGCACCCCACGCCCCGACGACGTCGGCCTCGTCGGACGTGGCACCGATCGAGGCGGTACCGCCGAGCACGACGGTGGTCGGCCGAAGCGCGTCGGTCGCGTCGACCGTGACCCGTGTGCGCCCCGCCTGCAGAGTCACCTCCTCGGCGTCGCACGGATCGGCTCGCACCTCGTCCCCGGCCTGCAGGGCCGACCGTGACCCGACGAGCTCGGTGCGGAGGACGGTCGCGCCCACGCGGATCGACGGTCCGCTGCCACAGCCGAACGCCTCCGGCGTCGAGGACACGTCGACGGGGAACAGCCGACGTCCCGGCAGGCTGATCTCGCTGACCCCGATCGGGAGCTCGGTGCCGACGCCGTCGAAGCCGAGGTCGTTCGTCGGTCGGTCGGTCGCCAGGTGGACCTCGAGGACGTCGGTGGTGAGGGGGTCGAAGGTGGCCGTGCCGTCGACGAGCTCGGCTTCGCGACTCTCACCCGTCCGCGAGACGACACGGACACGCGTCGGGGTGGACGCCGCGACGTCGCCGGCGGTGCGCACCCGCACCGAGTCGATCTCGCGCTCCCCCACCCACTGCAGGGTGAGCGTCGGGTCGCCGTCCTCGGGGTCCGCGACCCACGACGTCGTGGGGTCGCCGTCGATCGCCGAGGCGGCGCCCGCCACGGGGGCCGCCAGCGCGCGGCTCGAGGCGGTCACCCGGGCGAGTCGGTCGCGCTGGACCAGGGAGTCGAGCGCGGCACCTCCGCGCCCCGCGACCCGGACCGAGGCGGGGTAGGTCCGTCGTTCCGTCGCGGGCACGATCCGATCGATGGTGGTCTCGTCCTCGGCCTGCGCGGCGCGGGCGGGAGCGCACTGGATGACGCCGGACACCCGGATGCACCCGTCGGCGTGCGCGTCGTCCGCAGCGAGGACCACACGGTCGGGTGCCCCCCAGGCCCCCGGCATCGAGGGGAGGACGAGGGGCCGCGTGACCTCGACACCCGGCACGACCAGCTCGGCGACCGCGAGCGGGGAGGCCGCGGTCGACGTCCCCGACACCCGCACCGAGGTCGTGCGGCCCGACGGCAACCGGACCCGCCCCGGGGTGCCGGGACGCAGGACCGCCCGCGCCGACCCGCGATCGGTGCTGACGGTGACGCTGCGGCGGCGGGTGTCGTCGCCGCCCAGGGTCAGCTCGACGTCGCGCACCACCGTGGGTCGCTCCAGCCCGAGCTCGAGCCACGCCGTCGTGTCGTCAGACACCGACGCCCGCCACTGCGTCGAGGGATCGCCGTCGAGCGCCGACCACGGCTGCGCGGCCGGGTCGATCTGCGACAGCGTGGTCACGTCCGAGCTCGAGGACGACGCCCGCAGCGACCGGGCACCGCGCAGCAGCGGCGTGGTCGTCGACACGTCGTCCGGGTCGTAGGCGTGCACGGCGCGGTCGGCCCGGTACGGCTCGTCGACCGCCAGCGTGTTGGAGCGGTTGTGGTTCGACAGCCCGAAAGCCGCTTCCTGGCGGCGCTGGCCGTCGGTGAGCACCAGCAGCGGCGGACGCGACGACGGGTCGGCGTCGGCAGCCATCACGACGTCGCGATCGCGCGTGAGGCCGAGGTCGTCGAGCGTCAGCAGCGACGGTCCGCCGCCCACGACGACGGGGGTCGACGCCGTGGCCTGGACCGAGGCACGCGACGCGGGGTCGTCGAGGGCGAACACCTCGACCGCCGGGTGGACGGCCTGCCACCCCCGGTTGACGAACACACGGTCTCCGCCACCGGGGCGGAGCGTCGCCTCCCCGCCCAGGTCGGGGCCGAACGACGCCACCGAGCGCACCCCCGGGGTCGTGCGCAGCGTGGCGTAGACCAGCTCGGGGTCGATGGCCCCGGCGTCGCGAGCGAGGTCGTTGCGCACCACGAGGTACGAGACCCCCGAGCGCCGCAGCGTCGAGGCGAGTCCCTGGGATCCCCGCCCGGTGGCGAACCGGGCGCCGATGGCGTCGAGCGCGTCGATCGAGCGGCCGGGCGTGAGCGGGACGGCGTTGCGGACCGTCCAGGGCGAGCCGGCCAGCGGCTGCAGCGGCTCGTCGCCCGTGCGGCCCCACTGGTAGTCCCCGAAGGGTGTGCCGGGCAGCAGCAGCGCCCCGCGCCCGTCGTCCCGCCCCGCCAACCACGAGCTGGCCTGCGTCCAGTAGTCCGGCACCTGGTCGAACGAGCCCCGCGGCGCGAGCTGCGACGTCCACGCCGGCGCCGTGGCCCCGGCCAGGGCGACGACGGCGAGCGCGGCCACGCCCACGGCGAAGGGGTCACGACGACGCGCCGAGCCACCGACCCGGGCGCCGTGCGCCCGCGAGAGGGACCCCAGCAGGTGCGCCAGGCCGAGGACGAGGGGCAGCCGGACGACGGGATCGAGCTTGTGGTTGTTGCGCAGGGGCGCGAGCACGCCGTCGAGCAGGTTCTCGACGTGACCGGCGGCGACGCCCTGCACCGCACCGGTGTGGCCCGCCGTCACCAGGACCAGGCCGAGCAGCAGCCCCAGCAGCAGGAACGTCCGGTGCCTGTTGTCCCTGCGCACCAGTCCGGCCGCGCCGAGCGCGACCACCACGACGCCGTTCGCCACCACCGTGGCGTCGCGCAGCAGGGCGCCGCCCGCCACGCTGTCGGGTGACACGTAGGCGGTCCAGTTCGTCGTCCCCCGCAGGGCGTCGACGAGCGTGCCCGCGAACGTCGTGGTCGAGGCGCTCTCGATGAAGTCGAGGAACGGCGGACTGTAGGCACCGAGCAGGAACAGCGGCAGCAGCCACCACAGGCAGCCGACGAGCACGAGCAGCGGCCACCACACCATCAGCTGACGCCGACGCGCCGACGGCGGCTGCACCAGCAGCCAGAGCGCACCCAGCGGCACCACCGCGAAGGTGGCGGCCGCGTTGACCCCGCCGACGCACGCCACTGCGAGCGCCGACAGCGCGGCCATCTGACGTGGGCTCCCGCGTCGCACGCCGATCACGAGCGGCACGAGCACCCACGGCGCGAGCGCGGACGGCCAGACCTCGATCGAGCTCGGACCGATCACGGTCAGCATCCGCGGGGACAGGGCGAACGCCAGGCCCGCGACGATCCGCGCCCAGGGGGTGCCGACGCCGAGTGCCGAGCACAGCTTCACGGTGCCGAGGAACGCGGTCACGAGCACCAGCGACCACCACAGTCGCTGCACCACCCACGGGTCGAGCGAGGCGAGGTGGCCGAGCCAGAAGAACGGGCCCATGGGGAACAGGTAGCCGTACGCCTGGTTCTGCACCTGGCCGAGCGCACCGTCGGGGTCCCACAGGGTCAGGGCCCGCGCGAGGAAGCCTCCGGGGTCGACGCTGAGGTCGAGCTTGGTGTCGGTGACGACGCGACCCGGCTGCTGGACGAACGTCAGGGCGACGAGCACCGCGGACGTCGCGACCAGGCGGATGCGCCACGCCGTGCGTACGTCCTGGGTGGTGGCGCTCACCGCTTCCTCAGGACGATCGCGAGGTTCCAGGTGACCAGCTCGCGCAGCACCGGGACGCGCAGCACCCACCACGCCCAGCGCGGGTGGTACCGCGGCATCACGGTGACGACGTCGGCGTCCCGCACGCGACGCGACCAGGCCAGCCCGCCGGCCGCGGTGACGGCGAACAGCGAGGTGCCGTAGACGTTCTTGGGCGGGTGCCCGTGGCGACGCTCGTAGCGACGCGCGGCGCGGCGACCGCCGAGGTAGTGCCACGGGGAGGTCTCGTGGCCGCCGTGCGGGCCCCACCAGAGCGTGTACGAGACGAACACCAGCCCCCCAGGACGCGTGACCCGCACCATCTCGTCGGCCATCGTCCACGGCTCGCCGACGTGCTCGAGGACGTTGGAGGAGTAGGTGACGTCGAAGGAGCCGTCGGCGAAGGGCAGGGCCATCCCGCTGCCGAGGACCGTGCCGGGCGCGGGCTCGCCGATCCCCGACAGCTCGCCGACGTCGGCGTCCAGCGGGGTGTACCGCGCGCCGGCCCGGCCGAACGCGTCGCGGAAGTAGCCGGGTCCGCCGCCGACGTCGAGCACCCACCGGCCGTCGAGCGGCTCGTAGCGCTCCAGCTGGGCCACCGAGTCGGCCGCCAGCGAGCCGTAGAACCGGGCCGGGTCGGACTGCTCGACGCCGAAGTCGCGGAACAGTCGGACCGAGCGTCGCAGGGTCGGCTCGGCGCTGCTGACGGGGACGTGCACCCGCCGAAGATACTCGATGCTGACGAGGCGTCGACATGCAAGTGACCGATCGGTAACACGCGAAGTAACTCATTGGTAACCTCTCCCGCGGAGGGAACACCCGATGACTGCTCGACCACGCGTGCTGATCTGCAACTGGCGCGACACCCGCAACCCCGAGGGAGGCGGGTCCGAGCTGTACGTGGAGCACGTCGCCCGCGGCCTCGTCGACGCCGGCATGGACGTCACCGTCTTCTGCGCCGCGCACGCCGCCGCCCCCGCCGACGAGGTCCGCGGCGGCATCAGGTTCGTCCGCCGCGGCGACAAGCTGCAGGTCTACGTCCGGGCCATGCTCGGCCTGGCCCTGCGGCGGTTCGGCCGCGTCGACGCCGTGGTCGACGTCCAGAACGGGCTGCCGTTCCTCACCCGGCTGTTCACCCGCGCGCCCGTGACCGTCCTGGTGCACCACGTGCACCGCGAGCAGTGGCCCGTGGTCTACCCCGGGCTCGTCGGCCGCATCGGCTGGTGGGTCGAGTCAAGCCTCGCCCCGTGGGTCTACCGCCGCAGCCAGTACGTCGCCGTCTCGTACGCGACACGCGACGAGCTCGCCGCGCTCGGCGTCGACCGCGAGCGCATCACCGTCGTGCACAACGGCAGCGCGCCCCCACCTCCCGTCCGTGCGACCCGCTCGACGACGCCGCAGATCTGCGTCGTCGGGCGGCTGGTGCCGCACAAGCAGGTCGAGCACGCCATCGACGCGGTCGCCGAGCTCGACGTCCCCGGCCTGCGGCTGGTGGTCGTCGGCGACGGCTGGTGGTCCGAGGAGCTGCACGCCTACGCCGCGCAGCGCGGCGTGGCCGACCGGGTGGAGTTCACCGGCTTCCTGTCCGAGGCCGAGATGCACGAGGTCTACGCGGCGTCCTGGCTGATGGCGTTGCCCTCGATCAAGGAGGGCTGGGGACTGGTGGTCGGCGAGGCAGGGACGCACGCCACCCCGACCGTCGCCTACCGCGACGCCGGCGGCACCCGCGAGTCGGTCGACGACGGTGTCTCGGGCGTGCTGGTCGACGACCGCGAGGAGATGCTGCGCGTGATCGACGAGCTGCTCGGCGACGAGGAGCGTCGGGAGCGACTGGGTGCCGGAGCGCTCGACAGGTCGCGGATGTTCACCTGGGACCAGTCACGAAAGGAGTTCGCCACCGTGGTGACGAACTCCTTGTGAGGTGAAGCTGTTCAGCTGTGCAGTGCGGCAGCGTCAGTTGCTGCCGTAGTCCACGACCGAGGCCTTGACGGGCTCCGGGTTCGAGCTGCTCCCCTGCGTCTGCACGACGCCCACGACGGTGGCCGTCGCGAGTGCCGCTCCGGCGACGAACGCCACGACGGTTCCGAGCACAGTTCCCACGTTGGTGTCCTCCCTAGTCCTGGGCGAGATGTTACCAGCCCGTAGGCCGGTTTGGGGCGGCTCGACCGAACCGGGATCGGCCCGGATATCGTGACCGCCCATGGTGGGGAGCCGCACGCTGAAGGCACTGCTGGAGGGCACCCGCCCTCGGCAGTGGTCGAAGAACGTGCTGGTCGCCGCCGCCCCCCTGTCGGCGGGCGTGCTGGTGGAGAGCACCGTGTGGGTGCGGGTCCTGGCGGCGTTCGCCTCGTTCGTCGCGGCGAGCGCGGCGGTCTACCTCCTCAACGACGTCTGCGACCGCGAGCACGACCGGCGCCACCCCCTCAAGCGCGACCGGCCCGTGGCCTCGGGCCGGCTCCCGGTGGGCGTGGCGGTGGTCGCCGCCGGGGTCGCGGCTCTGCTGTCGCTCGGCATCGGCCTCGCGGTCGCTCCCGACCTCGCGGTCGTCATGGCCGTCTACCTCGTCTCGCAGGTCGCCTACTCGTACTGGCTCAAGCAGCAGCCCGTGCTCGACATCGCCGTCGTCTCGCTCGCGTTCCTGCTCCGTGCCGTCGCCGGCGGTGTCGCCGCCCAGGTGGAGCTCTCCCAGTGGTTCCTGCTGGTGGCGTCGTTCGGCTCCCTCCTCGTCGTGGCCGGCAAGCGCTTCTCCGAGCTCGTGCGGCTGGGCGCCGACGCCGGCACTCGCGCCAGCCTGACGATGTACTCCGAGTCGTACCTGCGCTTCGTGTGGAGCCTGGCCGCCGCCGTCACCGTGACGGCCTACAGCCTCTGGGCCTTCGAGATCGCCCCACCCACGGGAGTCCCGTGGCAGGCGGTCTCCATCGCCCCGTTCACCATCGCGATCCTGCGCTACGCCGCCGACGTCGACCGCGGTGTGGCAGGAGAGCCCGAGGAGGTCGTGCTGCGCGACCACGTGCTCCAGGTGATCGGCATCGTGTGGCTAGCGTGCTTCGTGCTGGGGGTGGCGGCGAGAGGCTGAGCGCCGCACCAGTCCCACAGCCACCGCGGCGAGCGTCAGCAGGGCCAGGGCCCAGCCGGCCGCCACGGCCGCGACCTCGCCCCACGCCGGTCGCCTCACGTCGACCTCACCGGGCACCGCGTAGACGTCGACGTCGCCGCCGGTGAGCACCGGGTCGAGCGCCGCGAGCCCGTCGGCGGGCAGACCGACGGGCCCCGCGTCACGCTCGACGACCACCACCCCGACGCCCTCGCGGGCCAGCGTCTGCGCGAGACCCGGGCGCCCCAGCGCCTCACCCACCCGTCCGGCACGGGGGTCCTCCCCCGCGATCGGCCGCCCCGAGACGCGCAGGGTGTCGTCGACGAGCGTGGACCGGTCGAAGAACCGTCCGGCGGGGTCGAGCACCGGCCGGCCACGGTTCCACGACGGCGCCCGGTACGAGCCGAAGGGGAGCACGAGGACGTCGCCCGGGGCGTCGAGGTCGGAGACGGCCTGACGCGCCTGGGTCCACGACGCCGGATACGCGACCGGCGAGAGCCGGCCGCCGACGCCCCACGCGAGGTCGGGCAGCTCCACCAGCGGGAGCAGCGCGACCACCGTCACCACGACCCAGCGGGACGCGCGCGGCGCTCGACGCAGCCGGCGGGCCAGCGCGCCGAGGGCGTGCCCGACGAGCAGCGCCTGCAGCGGTGCGAGCAGGGCGAGGTAGCGGGTGCCGTCGCGCACCAGTCCCCCGCCGGGCACCGCGTCGACGACGGCGGCGACCGCGTCGGGCACCAGCCACCCGGCGAGCGCGACGATCAGCCCGGCGGCACCGAGCACGGCCAGCGGCACCAGGGGCGCCGACGCACGCCGCGCCGGACCGACGCCGGCCAGCACCACCGCCCAGACGAGCACGACGAGCACGGGCGCGACGGCCAGCGTGCGCGAGTCGGGCACCACCTCGGTGTTCCACACGCCGCCCAGGCTCAGGGCTGCGCCGAGCCTTCCGACCCCCGCCTCGGGCTGCAGCGAGAACGCGTCGACGGCCGCCGGGTCGCTGCGCGCGGAGCCCACGTGCACCAGCCCGGCCAGCACCCAGGGCGCGTTGGCCCCGACCACGAGCGCGACGGCGACCGTCCACCGACGCGCCGCCGCCGTCCCCCGCCCGACCTGGGTGACGACGACGGCCAGCGCGCCCATGAGCCCGGTGGCCGGGCTGAGCGCGGTCGCGAGGACGGCGATCCCCAGCGGCACCCACGCCCCCGGGGCCCCCGCCCGCAGCGCGAGCCCGGCGCGCAGCAGCCACGGGAGCGCGGCGTAGGCGACGAGCAGCGGCCACTGGCCGAGCACCAGGCGCTCGGCGACGAACGGGTTGACGACGTAGAAGGTCGTCGCGCCCACCTGGGCGGCGCTGCCCGCGTCGCGCAGGAGGCGTCGGGCGCCCTCCCCGGCCAGGCCCAGCGCGAGCACCAGGACGAGCTTCTGGACGAGCGACGCCGGCAGCACCGCACCCAGCAGCGCCACCACCGCGTCGGACGGCACCGCGCGGGGCAGCGCGGACCCCAGGCCCCACAGGTCGCTGCGCGTGGGGTCGAGGTGCGGCACCCACACCATGTCGTAGGTGAGCACGTAGCCCGGCGCGAGCAGCGGCGCGGTGACCAGCAGCGACAGCGCCCAGGGCCAGGCGCGCGCGAGCCAGGACGGCACCGACCTCATCGCACGGGCTCCTCGGGTCGCCGGACCGGACCTCGTGGTTGTATCGCCCCGTGACGACCGACGCGCGCCCGACCCGCCGACTCGTCGGCACCGGGTCGCGCGTGGCGATCGCGATGGTGGTGATGAACGCCGCCGTCTACCTGTTCAACGTGGTGGCCGCCCGCGCGCTGGAGCCGCGCGACCTCGGTGCCGTCGCGGCGCTCCTCGGCGTGGTGCTCGTGGGCAACGTCGCCTCGCTCGCCGTGCAGGCCACCACCGCGCGGCGCATCGCCGTCGAGCCCGGCTCCGCGGCCGACGTCGTGGCCACCGCGGGCCGGGTGTCGGTGGTGGTGGCGGTCGTCGTCGGAGCGCTCGCGATGGCGCTGTCGCCCGTGCTCGAGCGCGCCCTGCGGCTGGACTCGGTGTGGCCGGTGCTGCTCTGTGGCGCCAGCCTGGTGCCGCTCACCGTCATGGGCGCCGTGGCCGGCGTGGCCCAGGGCTCGGGCCGCTGGGGCTCGCTGAGCAGCGTCTACGTGGTCAACGGGCTCGGACGCCTGCTCGGCGGGTCGGTCGCCGTGCTGGTGAGCCCCACCGTGACGGCCGCGATGCTCGGCATCGCCGTCGGCGCGTGGGCACCGGTGCTCGCCGGCCTGCACCTGCTGCGGCGCGACGCCGGCACCACCCCGGCCCCGCCCCGCCCGTTCGTGCGGGAGGCCGTGCGCGGCTCGCACGCGCTGCTCGCCTACGTGCTGCTGAGCAACCTGGACGCCCTGCTCGCGCGCAGCGTCCTCAGCCCCCACGACTCGGGCCTCTACGCCTCCGGCCTGATCCTGGCCAAGGCCGCGCTGTTCCTGCCGCAGTTCGTCTCGGTGGTGCTGTTCCCCGACCTCGCCCGCTCCACCGGTCACCGCGCGCGGCTCCGCGCCGTCGGCCTGGTGGCCGGACTGGGCGCGGTGGCGGTCGCCGCGACCGCGGCGCTCCCCCAGGTGGCCCTCGTCCTCGTGGGCGGCGGGCAGTACCGCGAGATCGCCGACCTGCTGTGGCTGTTCGCGCTCTCGGGGTCGGTGCTCGCGATCGTGCACCTGCTCGTCTTCGACGCCCTCGCGCGTCAGTCGCACGGCGTCATCCCGCTGCTGTGGGTGGCCAGCGCGACCGTCGTCGTCCTGGCCGCGACGCTGGACCTCCACGTCGCCGGGCTCGCCACCGTGGTGGCCGGGGTCGCCGTGGCGACGGCCGTCGGCGCGTACGCGGTGTCGCACCGCAGCGGCCCGGCGCCGCCGGCCTGACACCCGGCGCCGGTCAGTGGCCGGCGTCGTGCCAGGTGGTGCCCACGCCCACCGACACGTCGAGCGGGACGGCCAGCTCCGCGGCCCGCGCCATCTCGGTGCGCACCAGCGCCTCGACGGTGTCGCGCTCGCCCGGCGCCACCTCGAGCACGAGCTCGTCGTGCACCTGGAGCAGCAGGCGCGAGCGGACGTCGGCGACGCGCAGCGCGCGCTGGACGTTGAGCATGGCGACCTTGATGATGTCGGCGGCCGAGCCCTGGATCGGGGCGTTGAGCGCCATCCGCTCGGCCATGTCGCGGCGCTGGCGGTTGTCGCTGTTGAGGTCGGGCAGGTAGCGGCGCCGGCCCATGATCGTCTCGGTGAAGCCGGTGGACCTCGCCTCGCCGACGATGCCGCGCAGGTAGTCGCGGACCCCGCCGAAGCGCTCGAAGTACTCGTCCATCAGGCCCTGGGCCTCGCGGGTGTCGATGCCGAGCTGCTGCGACAGCCCGTAGGCCGACAGGCCGTAGGCCAGGCCGTAGTTCATCGCCTTGATCTTGCTGCGCATCGCGGTGGTGATGTCGGCCGGGTCGACGCCGAACACCCGCGCCGCCATCACGGTGTGGAAGTCCTCGCCCGACAGGAACGCGGTGATCAGGCCCTCGTCCTTGGACAGGTCGGCCATGATCCGCATCTCGATCTGGCTGTAGTCGGCCGTCAGCAGCGTCTCGTAGCCGGCGCCGACGCAGAACGCGCTGCGGATGCGGCGGCCCGACTCGGTGCGGATCGGGATGTTCTGCAGGTTGGGGTCGGTCGAGCTCAGCCGGCCGGTCGCGGCGATCGTCTGGTTGTACGTGGTGTGGATGCGGCCGTCGTCGGAGATCGTCTTGCGCAGGCCCTCGACGGTCTGCCGCAGCCGGATCGCGTCGCGGTGGTCGAGCAGGTGCGCCAGGAACGGGTGCTGGGTCTTCTCGAACAGGCCGGAGAGCGCGTCGGCGTCGGTGGTGTAGCCGGTCTTGGTGCGCTTGGTCTTGGGCATCTCGAGCTCGTCGAACAGCACCACCTGCAGCTGCTTGGGCGAGCCGAGGTTGACCTCCTTGCCGATCACCTCGTAGGCGTCGGCCGCCGCCTTGGCGACCTTCTCGGAGAACTCCGCCTCGAGCTCGGCCAGCCGCTCGTCGTCGACGGCGATGCCCGTCTGCTCCATGTCGGCGAGCACCCCGACGAGCGGAATCTCGACGTCGGTGAGCAGCGTCGTGCCGTTGATCTCCTCGAGCTCGGCGTCGAACGCGACCGCGAGGTCGGCCACGGCCCGGGCGCGCAGCATGGCGGCCTGCGACTCGTCGGCGTCGCCGCCCACCTCGAGGGTGAGCTGCGCGGGGTCGTCGGCCTCGTCGCGCAGCTCGCGGTGCAGGTAGCGCAGCGTGAGGTCGGCGAGGTCGTAGGAGCGCTGGTCGGGGCGAGCGAGGTAGGCCGACAGCGCGGTGTCGCGCTGGAGCCCGCCGAGCGTCCAGCCGCGCGAGCGCAGCGCGAGCAGCGGCCCCTTGGCGTCGTGCATGACCTTGGGACGGTCGTCGTCGGCCAGCCACGCGGCGACGACGGCCTCGTCGTCGGGCGACAGGTCGGAGGCGTCGACGTAGGCCGCCACGCCGTCGGCCACCGCGATCGCGAGGCCGTGGACGTCGCCGGCGCCCGAGCCCCAGGTGCCGGCCACGTGCAGGCCGACGCGGACGCCCGCCGCGGCGTTCTCCTCGAGCCAGCCGGCCACCTCGCCCGCGGCCAGGACGCTGGTGTCGACGTCGAAGCCGTCCTCGGCGTCGGGCTCGTCGGAGGTGAGGGTCTCGAACAGGCGGTCGCGCAGGACGCGGAACTCCAGGCCGTCGAACACCCGGTGGATGGCGTCGCGGTCCCACGGCTGGATGCCGAGGTCGGCCGGGCCGGCGTCGAGGGTGAGGTCGCGGACCAGCGCGTTGATGCGGCGGTTGCGGATGACGTCGCTCAGGTGCTCGCGCAGGGACTCGCCGGCCTTGCCCTTGACCTGGTCGACGTCGCGCACGATCGTCTCGAGGTCGCCGAACTGCGCGATCCACTTGGCGGCGGTCTTGGGGCCCACGCCCGGGACGCCGGGCAGGTTGTCGCTGGTCTCGCCCACGAGCGCCGCCAGCTCGGGGTACTGCGCGGGCACGACGCCGTACTTGGCCTCGACGACCGCCGGGGTCATCCGGGTGAGCTCAGAGACGCCCTTGACCGGGTAGAGCACGGTGGTGGTGTCGCTGACCAGCTGCAGCGCGTCGCGGTCGCCGGTGCAGATCAGCACCTCGAAGCCCTGCTCCTGGGCCTGGGTGGCCAGCGTGCCGATGATGTCGTCGGCCTCGTACCCGTCGAGCTCGAGGTAGCGGACGCTCATCGCGTCGAGCACCTCCTTGACCAGGGAGACCTGGCCGCTGAACTCCGCGGGCGAGGACGACCGGTTGCCCTTGTACTCGGCGTACTCGGTGGTGCGGAACGTCTGGCGGGAGACGTCGAAGGCGACCGCGAGGTGCGTGGGCTGCTCGTCGCGCAGCACGTTGATGAGCATCGACGTGAAGCCGTAGACGGCGTTGGTGTGCTGGCCGGTGGTGGTCGAGAAGTTCTCGACCGGGAGGGCGAAGAAGGCCCGGTAGGCCACGGAGTGCCCGTCGATCAGCAGCAGTCGCTTCGCGTCGCTCTTGGTGTCAGCCACCTCGCGACCTTATCGCCCGGCACCGACGGTTCCCCACCCGCGGGCGGGAGGGTTCACAGACCCGGGCGGAGCTTGCGTCCGGAGTCCTGACGGCGACGGAGCGTGCGGCGCACGGCGATCAGACGGCCGGTGTCGCGCGAGCTGGTGGCGATGCCGGCGAAGCGCGAGCGGAGCACGCTGACCTGCGCCCCACGCACGGTGGCGACCTGGCCGAAGCCGAGGCGGGTCAGGAAGCGGTGGGCGTCGCGGGAGTTGACCGGCGCGGACGTGAGCACGACCTCGCAGTCGCACTCCTCGGCCCACGACACGGCCGACGACATCAGCGTCGACGCGACGAACTTGCGTCGGCACGCCGGCGAGATGTGCAGGTCGCTGACGATCATCGTGCGGGTGGTGTGGATCGGCGTGAGCGGGCGCAGCTGCACGGCCAGGACGCCCACGATCTCGCCGTCGAGCAGCGCCACCATCAGGCGACGGTCGGGGCTGGAGACGTAGGCGTCGAGCGCGGTGGCGGCCTCGGCGGTGGACGGCTGGCGCCACAGGCTCGGGGCGTTGACCGAGTCGGCCGCCTCGGTGCCGGCGAGGTCGACGCACGACGACCACAGCTCGACGAGTGCGGCGGCGTCCTCGGGCTCGGCATGCCGGACCACGACGGGCAGACGGGACACGGCTCTCCTCCACGGTCGTCACACGAGTTCGGCACTGCCCCCGGCCACGCACACTACACCCGGCCGGACGCGCCACCAGGGGGTCGGCCCCTGGTCCCGGACATCGCCTTGCGGGCCCGGGAGGTGGTGAGACTACTCCCGCCGCCGCACCCGTCGACGGGACCCCGGGCACCCGATTGCAACAACCCGGTCACGAAGTCGCCCGAAGCCTTCATGTGACAGACCCGACACATGGATGTGGTTATGCTCCGGCACAGCCATGACAGCCCCAGGGCGATCCCCTGCGTGCTGCCCACGACGCCGAACAGGAGCCAGATGTGCGTCTGCGCATAGCGGCACTCATGGCACTGCTGATGACAGCGGTGCTTCTCGGCGGGTTCTCCAACCCCGCCAGCGCGGCCGACGGCCGCGCACCCTCCACCGTCGGCGCGGAGGACGGCCAGACCACCACGGTCCGCGGCGTCCTCCAGAACCGGGCCGACGGCGGCTCCACGCCCGTCGAGGGCGCCACCGTCACCGTCACCACCGGTGGCGCCGAGGTCGAGGCCACCAGCGACGCCCAGGGTCGCTTCGAGGCCGAGATCCCCTTCGTCGCGGGCCAGCAGGTCGAGGTCGCCCTCGACGAGGGGTCGCTCCCCGACGGCGTCGCGCTCCGCGAGGGCCAGTCGGCCACCCGCACGCTGACCATGTCGAACACGCTGGGCCTGCGCGTCAACTTCCTGCTCGGCGCCGGCAACAGCCAGGCCGCCAGCGGCCTGAGCGAGCTGCCGCAGGTGATCTACAACGGCGTGTACTTCGGCGTCATCCTCGCGCTCGGCGCGCTGGGGCTGTCGATGATCTTCGGCACCACCGGCCTCACCAACTTCGCCCACGGCGAGCTGGTCACCTTCGGCGCGATCATGACGTACACCTTCAACGTGACGGCGGGGTTGTCCATCTGGATCTCGGCCCTGCTGGCGATCATCCTGTCGGGCGCGTTCGGCTGGCTCCAGGACACCGTCTTCTGGAGACGCCTACGACGGCGGGGCACGGGGTTGATCGCGATGATGATCGTCTCGATCGGCCTGCAGTTCCTGCTGCGCAACGTCTTCCAGTTCTTCACCGGCGGACGCACCAGCAACTACCGCGAGTACTCCACGCCCGAGGGCATCTCGGCCGGTCCGATCACCTACACGATCCGCGACCTGGTCTGCCTGGCCATCGCCATCGTGCTGCTGCTCGGCGTGACGTTCGCGCTCCAGCGCACCCGGATCGGCCGCGCCACCCGCGCGATCGCCGACAACCCGGCGCTCGCGGCGTCCACCGGCATCAACGTCGACCGCGTCATCACGGTCGTGTGGACCGTCGGCGCCGGCCTGGCCGGCACCTGCGGCGTGCTGCTCGGCTTCACCCAGTCGGTGAAGTTCGACCTCGGTGCGCAGATCCTGCTCGTCATGTTCGCCGCCATCACCGTCGGCGGTCTCGGCTCGATCTGGGGTGCCATCATCGGCAGCCTCATCGTCGGCGTGCTGATCGAGCTCTCGACGCTCGTCATCCCGTCGGAGCTGAAGATCGCCGCCGCACTGTTCCTGCTCATCATCATCCTGCTCGTGCGACCGCAAGGTCTGCTCGGACGCAGAGAGCGCATCGGCTGAGCCGGGAGGACCACCATGGACACCATCGAGAGCGCACTGCGCGCCGCCATCGGCATCCAGGCCGTGTACTTCTGCCTCGCGGCGATCGGCCTCAACGTCCAGTTCGGCTACGCCGGACTGCTCAACTTCGGACAGGCCGGCTTCCTGGCCGTGGGCGCGTACGCGTTCGCCGTCAGCGTCGCCAGCTTCGACCTGCCCTTCTTCGTCGCGATCTTCATCGGCCTGGCCTGCACGGCCCTGCTGGCGCTGATCCTGGGCATCCCGACGCTACGACTCAGAGCCGACTACCTCGCCATCGCGACCATCGCGGCGGCCGAGGTCATCCGGCTCTTCTTCGGGGCGTCGTTCAAGGACTACTTCAACGGACGCGACGGCGTCTCCCAGTTCTCCGCCGCGTTCCAGGCCGCCAACCCGTTCGACGGGCCGGTGCTGGGCTTCCGCGCCGGCGACTTCTGGGTCATGGTCGTCGGCTGGATCCTGGTCCTGCTGTCGAGCCTGCTGCTGTGGCTGCTCATGCGCTCCCCCTGGGGACGCGTGCTGAAGGCCATCCGCGAGGACGAGGAGGCCGTCCGCAGCCTGGGCAAGAACGTGTACTCGTACAAGATGCAGGCGCTCGTGCTCGGTGGCCTGATCGGCTGCCTCGGCGGCTTCATCCTGGCCTTCGGCCAGAACTCGGTGCAGCCCGACAACTTCAGCTCGGACCTGACGTTCATCGTCTACACGATGCTGATCCTCGGCGGCGCCGCCCGCATCGTCGGCCCGATCTTCGGTGCCGTCGTGTTCTGGGGCTTCCTGTCCCTGATCAGCGGGATCCTCGGCGACCTCACCGCCGGCGACAACCCCGTCCTGCCCACCTGGCTGATCACCGATCAGCAGATCGGCTCGGTCAGGTTCATGATCGTGGGGATCGCCCTCATCCTGCTGATGATCTTCCGTCCCCAGGGAGTCTTCGGCGACCGAAAGGAGATCGCGCTCGATGCCCGATGACACCGTGCTCGCCAAGGACCCCGCCAAGCCCGGGATCGACGACCCCATCCTGGTGGCCGACAACGTCACCCGGACCTTCGGCGGCCTGACGGCCGTCGACGTCGACCACGTCGAGATCCCCCGGGGCAAGATCACCGCCCTGATCGGGCCCAACGGCGCCGGCAAGACGACGTTCTTCAACCTGCTCACCGGCTTCGACGAGGCCGACACGGGCACCTGGACGTTCAACGGACGCTCCATCGCCAACACGCCGGCCCACAAGGTCGCCCGTCTCGGCATGGTCCGCACGTTCCAGCTCACCAAGGTGCTCTCCAAGCTCTCGGTGCTAGAGAACATGCGCCTTGCGGCCACCGGCCAGAAGGGCGAGAAGTTCTTCAGCGCGCTGTTCAGCGGGCTGTGGGGCGCCCAGGAGAAGGCCAACACCGAGCGTGCCCGTGAGCTGCTGGCCCGGTTCAAGCTCGACGCCAAGGAGTCCGACTTCGCGGGCTCGCTGTCCGGCGGCCAGCGCAAGCTCCTCGAGATGGCGCGCGCGCTCATGGTCGAGCCCGAGCTGGTGATGCTCGACGAGCCGATGGCCGGCGTCAACCCGGCCCTGAAGCAGTCGCTGCTCGGCCACGTGAAGTCCCTGCGCGAGGACGGCATGACCGTGCTGTTCGTCGAGCACGACATGGACATGGTCCGCGACATCTCCGACCACGTCATCGTCATGGCGCAGGGCAAGGTCATCGCCCAGGGCACCCCCGACGAGGTCATGGGCGACCAGCGCGTGATCGACGCCTACCTCGGCGAGCACCACGACACCGACATCACGCAGGAGCGCGACGCCGCCGCGCCCGAGACGGAGGCACGATGACCAGCGAGCTCGTCCCCGGGCCCGACTCCCCCGACGCCGTCACCGAGATCCCCGGCCTGCCGCCGGAGGACGCCGGGCGCGAGGAGCACCTGCGACGGGCCGAGGGCGCCATCCTGCGCGCCGACGACCTGATCGCCGGCTACCTGCCGGGCGTCAACATCCTCAACGGCACCGACCTGTACTGCCACGAGGGCGAGCTCGTCGGCATCATCGGCCCCAACGGCGCCGGCAAGTCGACGCTGCTCAAGGCGCTGTTCGGCCTGGTGAACATCCACACCGGCAGCGTCACGCTGCGCGGTGAGAAGATCACCAACGAGCGGGCTGACAGCCTCGTCACCAAGGGCATCGGGTTCGTCCCCCAGACGAACAACGTGTTCCCGAGCCTGACGATCTTCGAGAACCTGCAGATGGGCTGCTACCAGGCACCCAAGAAGCTCGACGAGCGGATCGACTTCGTCGGCAGCATCTTCCCGGCGCTGATCGAGCGCAAGGGCCAGCGCGCCGGACAGCTGTCCGGCGGCGAGCGCCAGATGGTCGCGATGGGCCGCGCGCTCATGATGGAGCCCTCGGTGCTGCTGCTCGACGAGCCGTCCGCCGGCCTGTCCCCCGCGCTCCAGGACGAGGTCTTCGTCCAGACGCGGGCGATCAACCGCGCCGGCGTCTCGATCATCATGGTCGAGCAGAACGCCCGACGCTGCCTGCAGATCTGCGACCGCGGCTACGTGCTCGACCAGGGCCGCAACGCCTACACCGCCCCAGGGCGCGAGCTGATGAACGACCCCAAGGTGATCGAGCTCTACCTCGGCACCCTCGCCAAGGCCTGACCCGCACCACCCGCACGGCCCGTCTCCCCTCGTGGGAGACGGGCCGTTCGTGCGTCCCGGCGGTGCCCCACCCACCACCGCGCCGCTCCGGCGGTGCCCCACCCACCACGTCCGGCCGCTGTGTGGTGGGTGCGGCACCCCGCGTCGTGGGTGAGGCACCGCCGGCCGGGTGCGGGGTGTGGCCGGTCAGGAGGGCGCGGCGAGGACGTGTCGGGCTGCGCGGCGAGGCTGGCGGTGGGTATGGCCCCAAGATCGAGCGGATCCTGGGGCCATACCCACCGCCGGCGCATCAGCAACCACGGTGGACGCCGCCGCGGTGGCCCACCCACCACATTCGGCCCCTGGGTGGTGGGTGCGGCACCTCGCGTCGTGGGTGAGGCACCGCCGGCCGGGTGCGGGGTGTGGCCGGCCAGGAGGGCGCGGCAAGGACGCGGCGGGCTGCCCGGCTCTCTCGTCCTCGGCCCGGCGGTGGCCCACCCACCGCGTCCGGCCCCTGGGTGGTGGGTGCGGCACCCCGCGTCGTGGGTGAGGCACCGCCGGCCGGGTGCGGGGTGTGGCCGGTCAGGAGGGCGCGGCGAGGACGTGACGGGCTGCCCGGCGCGCTCGTCCTCGGCCCGGCGGTGGCCCACCCACCACCCGCGGTGCGTCACCCACCACCTGGGCGGCGGACGTGGTGGGTGCGGCACCTCCCGGCGGGACAGCGGTGGGTAAGGCACCTCCCCGCAGGACTGGCGGTGGGTATGGCCCCAGAACGAGGCGGATCCTGGGGCCATACCCACCGCCGGCCCGTGAGTCGCGGGCACGCGAAAGGCCCCGGCCCACCCGCGAGGGATGGACCGGGGCCTGACGTCAGGCGTGGCTCAGGTCAGCTGTTCGGACCGATGCCGGCCTTGATCATCTCGGGGATGATCTTCTTGGTCTCGTCGAAGGCGATCAGGACGATGGCGTCCGGATCGGTGCCCTTGACGTCGTTGACCTCGGCGGTGAAGTTGGCCGCGTCGGGCGCGTACAGCTTCTTGACCGTGATGGTGCCGCCGGCCTCGGTGAAGAACTTCTCCACGTTGTCGGCGAGGGCCTCACCGTAGGAGTCCTGGCGGGCCAGGATCGCGATGTCGGTGTTGCCGTCGTCGGTGGCGAGGTTGGCCAGGACGTTGCCCTGGAGCACGTCCGAGGGCGCGGTACGGAAGTACAGGCCCTTGTCGGCGTAGGTGTCGAACGCCGTGGAGGTGTTGGCCGGCGAGATCTGCAGGACGCCGGCGTTGACGATCTTGTCGATGACGCTCAGCGAGACCGACGAGGAGGCCGCACCGACGATGACGTCGGCGTTGGCCGCGAGCAGCTTGTCGACCTCCTGCGGGGCGATGTTCGGGGTGCCGTCACCGGAGTCGGCCGAGACCGCCGTGACGTCCTTGCCCAGCACGCCGCCGGCCTCGTTGAGCTCCTGGACGGCGAGCTTGACGCCCGCGATCTCCGGGGGGCCGAGGAAGGCGAGGTCGCCCGTCTGCGGCAGCAGCGAGCCGACGACGAAGTTGCCGTCGCCGTCGGGGATGTCACCGGAGATCTGCTGGTTGGCGGCGGGCTCACCGGAGTCGGTGACCTGGCCCTCCTCGTAGCTGACCGGCTTGTAGTTGTTGTCCTCGCCGTACTCGTAGATGCCGATGGTGGCGGCCGAGGGCGAACCGGTGGAGTTGAAGTCGACGGGTCCGGAGACGCCGTCGTAGTCGATGTCCTTGTCGTCGTCCAGGAGCGCCTTGCACTCCTTGAACGAGGTGCACTTGGTGCCCTCGGCGGAGACGGCCTGCATCTGCTCGGCGATCGCCTTGGAGTTGTCGTTGCCGGCGGCCTCGGCGGCGAGCGCCGAGAGGATCACGGCGTCGTACGACTCCTGGCCGTAGGTGAAGTCCTTCAGGTTGCCGTCGACGCCCAGCAGACGCTTGCGGAAGTCGTCCGACAGCTTGGGGCCGGGGTAGGTGGCCTTGACGCCCTTGAGCGTGCCCGGGTCGAAGTCCTCGCCGTAGTCGGCCGTGTTGCCGTCGACGAAGTAGATCTGCTTGTTGCTGGAGCTCGAGCTGGCGCTCGAACCGGCACTCGACTCGTCGCTGCTGTCTCCGCCGCCGCCGCAAGCAGCCAGCGCGAGGGCGCTGGCCGCCGCGAGAGCCGCGATGCGCGCCACACGTGAGGGGCGTGTCATGGATCCTCCGGGATGATCGGTGAGGGGTGGTCGTGTCACGCGATGGCGGGGTCCCCGCTGCCACGTGGGCTAGAACCTAGCCGCGATTTGTCACGTGGACGTGTCAGTCGGCGAATCGAAACCCGATGTTGCCAAGTTGTGACCTCACCCCCGCGCGGCCCGTCCCCGCAGGCCTCCGAGGCGCCGCTCAGGAGGTGGACGACGACGTGTCGCCGGCGTCCGGACGCGCTCCGTCGGCCAGGGCCGGACCCTGCGCCACGACGCCGTCGGCCACCTCGCGCATCGACATCCGCAGGTCCATCGCGGTGCGCTGGATCCAGCGGAACGACTCGGGCTCGGTCAGGCCGAGCGACTCCTGCAGGACGCCCTTGGCCCGCTCGACGGCCTTGCGTGCGGCCAGGCGCTCGGTGAGGTCCTTGACCTCGGACTCCAGGTGGGCGACCTCGGCGAACCGGCTCACCGCCATCTCGATCGCCGGCACCAGGTCGGACTTGCTGAACGGCTTCACCAGGTAGGCCATCGCCCCGGCGTCGCGGGCGCGCTCCACCAGGTCGCGCTGGCTGAAGGCGGTGAGCATGACGACGGGCGCCACGCGCTCCTCGGCGATCTGCTGGGCGGCGGAGATGCCGTCGAGCTTGGGCATCTTGACGTCCATGACGACCAGGTCGGGACGGTGCTCGAACGTCAGGCGGACGGCCTGCTCGCCGTCGGCGGCCTGGCCGACGACCTCGTAGCCCTCCTCGGTGAGCATCTCGGCGAGGTCCAGCCGGATCAGCGCCTCGTCCTCGGCGATGACGACGCGACGCGGCACGGGCGTGGAGGGTGGGTCGGCAGGCACGTGAGAAGGTTATCCCGCTCCGTCGCTCGCACCGACGGGCCGGGTTGGCGGAATGGCAGACGCGGTGGTCTCAAACACCACTGTCCGCAAGGACGTGCGGGTTCGAGTCCCGCACCCGGCACGCAGGTCAGGTCGCGAGGCGCCGGAACAGGTAGTGCCCCACCAGCCGGCCGCTCACCGACACGCTGCTCCCGGCGAAGAAGTTGTCCTGGCTCTGCTCGCCCGTGGGCACGAACGTCACCGACCCGGTGACCAGGTCCCAGCCCTCGGCGCACACCAGGTTCAGGTCGGCGCTGACGTCGGCGCCGCGCCCCTCGACCGTCGGCTCCTGCGAGCCCCACGGCCAGATGTCGGCCCGCTGCACCTCGAGGTCGAGCTGTCCCCGACGAGCGGGTCCTAGGGGCGCGACGGCGCTCGGGTTGTGGAGACGTGCGTCACACGGTGAGACTGGCGCCCATGCGCCGCTCCCCCGCCGTCCTCGCCGTGCTCTCCACCGTCCTCGCGCTCGTCGGCCTGAACGCCCCGGCGCAGGCGACCGGACGCGGCCACGACCACCACGCGTCGCGCGCCGGGTTCACGGCCAACGTGATGGCGCCGCTCAAGGTCACCGACTGGGCCGACTTCACCGCCGACCTGCGCCGGGTGAAGGCCTACGGCGTGCAGGCCGTCAGCGTCGACGTCTGGTGGGGCGACGTCGAGAAGGCTGGCGACAACCGCTTCGACTGGAGCTACTACGACCGGGTCTTCGACGTCGTCACCGACGAGGGTCTCGACCTGGCGCCGATCCTGTCGTTCCACCAGTGCGGCGGCAACGTCGGCGACGACTACACCAGCCTGCTGCCGTCGTGGCTCTGGGCCAAGTACGACGGACGCCGCCTCGACGGCGTCACGCTCGACGCCGACGGCCTCAAGCACCGCAGCGAGCAGGGCAACGTCTCGGCCGAGACGGTGCAGGGCTGGGCCGACGAGCTGGTGCTCGGCGAGTACCGCGACTTCACCAAGGCCTTCGCGCAGCGGTACGGACGGACGCTGCGCCGCGACGTCGTCGAGGTGAACGTGTCGCTCGGCCCGTCGGGCGAGCTGCGCTACCCGTCCTACAACGCGCACGACACCGGCACCGGCTACCCCACACGTGGCGCGCTGCAGGCCTACTCGCCGCTCGCGGTGGCCGACTTCCGCGCGGACACGATCGACCGCTACGGCTCCCTGCGCCGCGTCAACCGCGCCTGGGGCACCGCCTACCGCTCGGTGCGCCAGATCGCTCCCCCGGCCGACGCCGAGTCCTTCTTCGCCGACGGCACCTACAGCCGCACGCGGTACGGACGGGACTTCGTCGACTGGTACAACGGCTCGCTCGCCGAGCACGGCGAGCGGATGCTCACCACCGTGGCCACGGCGCTCGGCCGGACGTTCCCCCGCGCCGACCTCGGCTACAAGGTGCCCGGCGTGCACTGGACGATGACCAACCCGGCCTTCCCGCGCGCCGCCGAGGTGACGTCGGGACTGATCAGCGGCATCGGTCCGCGCCGCGGTCACGGCTACGCGCGCTTCGTCGCCCTGGCGCGGCAGGTGCAGCGCGAGACCGGGCGGCACTCGGTCATGCACTTCACCTGCCTGGAGATGATGGACCAGGACGTCGCGCCGCAGTACTCGCTGGCCCAGACGCTCGTCGGCTGGGTGGGCGACGAGGCCACCCGTCAGCGGGTCGACCTCAAGGGCGAGAACGCGCTCGCGGGCGGGGTGTACTCCGACGAGGGCTGGGACAACATCACCAGCGCGGTGGACGACCACGGCTACGACGGCCTCACCGTCCTGCGCGTCGGCGACGTCGCCGACGGCGTGGGCGCACGTCGCTACGCAGCCCTCATCGCCGCCCAGACCCCCTGAACGCAGTTGTCGGTGCGTGGTGATGCCTGGGCATCACCACGCACCGACAGCTCCGCGGAGGCGGTGGGTCAGCTCATCTCGATCGGGGTGCGGTAGGCCGGGGAGACGCCCTTGATCGCGTCGCCCATGCGGTGGATGCGCACCGCGTTGGTCGAGCCGGGGATGCCCGGGGGGCTCCCGGCGACGATGACGACCTCCTCGCCCTCCTTCAGCCGGCCCGACTCGTAGAGCGCGCGGTCGACCTGGAGCACCATCTCGTCGGTGTGGTCCACCTCGGGGACGAGGAACGTCTCGACGCCCCACGACAGCGCGAGCTGCGAGCGGACGACGGGCACCGGCGTGAACGCGAGCACCTGGACGGGCGAGCGGTAGCGCGTCATGCGTCGCGCGGACCCGCCGATGGTGGTGAAGCAGACGATGTAGCGGGCGTCGATCGACTCGGCGACGTCGGCCGCGGCCCGGCAGATGATGCCGCTGCGGGTACGGGGCTTCCAGGTGTAGGCCGCCATCAGCGGCAGGCCCTCGTCCTCGGTGGAGGAGATGATGCGCGCCATCGTCTCGACGGTCTCGACCGGGTACTCGCCCACGCTGGTCTCGCCCGACAGCATGACGGCGTCGGCGCCGTCGAGGATCGCGTTGGCGACGTCGGAGGCCTCGGCGCGCGTGGGGCGCGGCGAGGTGATCATCGACTCGAGCATCTGCGTGGCGACGATGACCGGCTTGGCGTTGCGACGGGCCTTCTCGACGATCCGCTTCTGCACGATCGGGACCTGCTCGAGCGGCAGCTCGACGCCGAGGTCGCCGCGCGCGACCATGACGCCGTCGAAGGCGTCCATGATCTCGTCGAGGTTCTCGACGGCCTGCGGCTTCTCGATCTTGGCGATGATCGGGCGGGTGACGCCCTCCTCGTCCATGATCTTGTGCACGTCGGCGGCGTCGGCGGCCGAGCGGACGAACGACAGCGCGATGAAGTCGACGCCCTGGCGCAGGGCCCAGCGGAGGTCGTCGATGTCCTTCTCGGACATCGCGGGCACGCTGACGGCCACGCCCGGCAGGTTGATGCCCTTGTTGTTGCTGAGCCTGCCGGAGACCTCGCACACGCAGGTGACGTCGGTGTCGCTGACCGCGGTGGCCCGCAGGCCGACGCGGCCGTCGTCGATGAGGATCTGGTCGCCGACGTTGACGTCGCCGGGCAGGCCCTTGTACGTGGTCGAGCAGCGCTCGGTGTCACCCAGCACGTCGTCGATCGTGATGACGAACGTGTCGCCGACCTTGAGGTCGACGGGGCCCTCGGCGAACCGGCCGAGACGGATCTTGGGACCCTGCAGGTCCGCGAGGATCGCGATGGCCTTGCCGGTCGTGTCGGTGGCGGCCCTCACCTGGTCGTACCTCATGGCGTGGTCGGGGTGGTCGCCGTGGCTCATGTTCAGCCGGGCGACGTCCATACCAGCCTCGGCGAGCTCGAGGAGCTTGCCTTCGGGGTCGGTGGCGGGTCCGAGGGTACAAACGATCTTGGCTCTACGCACGGAGCCACCATAGGCGTTCACCGCGCCGATTTACAGTCAGGTCGACAAATTCTCGGTGACGTGTCGGGGTCGCCGCCTGGACGACGGACGCCCCCGGCCGGAGCCGGGGGCGTGGGTCGCGAGCGGTGCGTCAGGCGACGACCGGACGGGCCGTCGGCGGGATGGGCGCCGGCAGGTTGGTCTCGCCCGACAGGTACGCGTCGACGCCCGCGGCGCAGGCGCGTCCCTCGGCGAGGGCCCAGACGATGAGCGACTGCCCGCGGCCGGCGTCACCGGCGACGAACACGCCGGGCACCGACGTCATGTAGCTCTTGTCGCGCACCAGGTTGCCGCGGTCGTCGACCTCGAGCCCGAGCTGCTGCACGGCGCCGCCGGTCTCGGGGCCGGTGAAGCCCATCGCGAAGAGCACCAGCTGGGCCGGGATCTCCCGCTCGGTGCCCTCGACCTCGGTGAGCTTGCCGTCCTCGAAGGTGACCTCCACCAGACGGAGCCCGCTGACCTGGCCGTCGTCGTCGCCGAGGAACTCCTTGGTCGAGACCGAGTAGACGCGCTCGCCGTCCTCCTCGTGCGCCGACGACACCTTGTACGTCATCGGGTACGTGGGCCACGGCTGGTGCTCGGGACGCTCGTCGGCGGGCCGCGGCATGATCTCGAGCTGCGTGATCGAGCGGGCGCCCTGACGGATCGAGGTGCCCAGGCAGTCCGCGCCGGTGTCGCCGCCGCCGATGATGACGACGTCCTTGCCGGTGGCGGTCACCTGGCCCTCGACCTCCTCGCCGAGCGCGACGCGGTTGGCCGGGGGCAGGAAGTCCATCGCCTGCAGGATGCCGCCGTGCTCGCGTCCGTCGATGGGCAGGTCGCGGCGCACGGTGGCGCCGGTGGCGAACACGACGGCGTCGTAGCGGTCGCGCAGCTGGGGACCGGTGACCGACTCCCCCACCGCGGAGCCGCAGCGGAAGATCGTGCCCTCCTTGCGCATCTGGTCGATGCGACGGTCGAGCTGGACCTTCTCCATCTTGAACTCGGGGATGCCGTAGCGGAGCAGGCCGCCGGGCTTGTCGTCGCGCTCGTAGACCGCGACGGTGTGCCCGGCGCGGGTGAGCTGCTGGGCGACGGCCAGCCCGGCGGGGCCGGAGCCGACGACCGCGACGGTCTTGCCCGTGAGCCACTCGGGGGGCTCGGGGCGGACCCAGCCCTCCTCCCACGCCTTGTCGATGATCGAGACCTCGACGTTCTTGATCGTCACCGGGTCGCGGTTGATGCCGACGACGCAGGCGGTCTCGCAGGGCGCCGGGCACAGGCGTCCGGTGAACTCGGGGAAGTTGTTGGTGGCGTGCAGACGGTCGGTGGCCGCCTCCCAGTCGTCACGCCAGACCAGGTCGTTCCACTCGGGGATCAGGTTGCCCAGCGGGCAACCGTTGTGGCAGAACGGGATGCCGCAGTCCATGCAGCGACCGGCCTGCTCGCTGATGATCGGCAGCAGCGCCCGCCCGGGTCCACCGGGGTAGACCTCGTTCCAGTCCTGGACGCGCTCCTCCACGGGGCGGCGCTCGGCCACCTCGCGGGGGGTCGTGATGAATCCTCTCGGGTCAGCCACGGCTCGCCGCTCCCATCATCGCCTCGGTGGTCTCGTCCTCGTCCAGGCCGTCCTTCTCGGCTTCGGCCTTGGCGGCGAGGACTTTGCGGTAGTTGCCCGGCATCACCTGGGTGAAGCGGGCGACGCTGGCGTCCCAGTCGTCCAGGAGCGCCTGCGCGACGGCCGAGCCGGTCTCCTCGCCGTGACGCTGCACGAGGGCGCGGAGCTCCTCGGACGTCTCGTCGGGCACCGGGCCGAGCTCGACCATCTCGGTGTTGACGCGGTCGTGGTCGAGGTCGAGGACGTACGCGACGCCCCCGCTCATGCCGGCCGCGAAGTTGCGGCCGGTGGCACCGAGCACGACGGCACGGCCACCGGTCATGTACTCGCAGCCGTGGTCGCCCACGCCCTCCACGACGGCGGTGGCGCCGGAGTTGCGGACGCAGAAGCGCTCGCCGACCCGTCCGCGCAGGAACAGCTCGCCGGACGTCGCACCGAAGCCGATGACGTTGCCCGCGATGATCTGGTCCTCGGCGACGAACTCGGCGTCGCGTGGCGGACGGACGACGATGCGTCCGCCTGACAGGCCCTTGCCGACGTAGTCGTTGCCCTCGCCCTCCAGGCGCATGGTGATGCCGCGCGGCACGAACGCGCCGAACGACTGGCCGGCCGCACCGGTGAAGGTGATGTCGATGGTGTCGTCGGGCAGACCCTCGCCGCGGAACCGCTTGGTCACCTCGTGGCCGAGCATGGTGCCGACCGTCCGGTTGACGTTGCGGATCTCGACCTGCGCGCGCACCGGCTCGGACCGCTCGAGCGCGTCGCCGGACAGCGCGATCAGCTCGTTGTCGAGCGCCCGCTCGAGCCCGTGGTCCTGGCCGCGCGTGCGGCGCAGCGAGGCGCCCTCGGCGAGGGCGGGCACGTGCAGGATCGGCGTCAGGTCGAGTCCCTCGGCCTTCCAGTGGTCGACGGCCTTGCGGGAGTCGAGCAGCTCGGCGTGGCCGACGGCCTCCTCGATGGTGCGCAGACCGAGCGACGCGAGGATCTCGCGCACCTCCTCGGCGACGTACTCGAAGAAGTTGACGACGTACTCGGCCTTGCCCGAGAACTTCTTGCGCAGCTCGCGGTTCTGCGTCGCGACGCCGACGGGGCAGGTGTCGAGGTGGCAGACGCGCATCATGATGCAGCCCGAGACCACGAGCGGCGCGGTGGCGAACCCGAACTCCTCGGCGCCCAGCAGCGCGGCCACGACGACGTCGCGACCGGTCTTGAGCTGGCCGTCGCACTGCACGACGATGCGGTCGCGCAGACCGTTCATCAGCAGCGTCTGCTGGGTCTCGGCCAGGCCGAGCTCCCACGGACCGCCGGCGTGCTTGAGCGACGTCAGCGGCGACGCGCCGGTGCCGCCGTCGTGACCGGAGATCAGGACGACGTCGGCGTGCGCCTTGGAGACGCCCGCCGCGACCGTGCCCACACCGACCTCGGAGACGAGCTTGACGTGCACGCGCGCCGCCGGGTTGGCGTTCTTCAGGTCGTGGATGAGCTGCTTGAGGTCCTCGATCGAGTAGATGTCGTGGTGCGGCGGCGGCGAGATCAGGCCGACGCCGGGCGTGGAGTACCGCGTCTCGGCGATCCACGGGTACACCTTCGGACCGGGCAGCTGCCCACCCTCGCCGGGCTTGGCGCCCTGGGCCATCTTGATCTGGATGTCGTCGGCGTTGGTCAGGTACTCCGACGTGACGCCGAAGCGGCCCGAGGCGACCTGCTTGATCGCGCTGCGGCGCTCGGCGTCGTACAGGCGGTCGGGGTGCTCGCCGCCCTCGCCGGTGTTGGACTTGCCGCCGAGGCGGTTCATCGCGATCGCGAGGGTCTCGTGCGCCTCCTCGCTGATCGACCCGTACGACATGGCGCCGGTGGAGAAGCGCTTGACGATCTCGCTGACCGGCTCGACCTCGTCGATCGAGATGGGCTCGCGGTCGCCGGGCTCGAAGGCGAGCAGGCCGCGCAGCGTCATCAGCCGCTCGGACTGCTCGTCGACGCGGCTCGTGTACTGCTTGAACACGTCGTAGCGGCCGGTGCGCGTGGAGTGCTGGAGGCGGAACACCGTCTCGGGGTCGAACAGGTGCTCGGCGCCGCCGCGACGCCACTGGTACTCGCCGCCGGTCTCGAGCAGCCGGCGCGCGGCGGGGATGCCGCTCGTCGGGTACGCCTTGGCGTGCCGGCGGCGCACCTCCTCGGCGACGACGTCGAGGCCGATGCCGCCGAGCTTGGACGTGGTGCCGGTGAAGTAGCGGTCGACCAGGTCCGACGAGAGGCCGACGGCCTCGAAGATCTGGGCGCCGGTGTAGGACGCGACGGTGGAGACGCCCATCTTGCTCATCACCTTGAGCACGCCCTTGCCCAGGGAGTACACGAGGTTGCGGACGGCCTTCTCGGGCTCGACGCCCTGGACGATGACGCCGGTGCGCGCGAGGTCCTCGGCCGACTCCATGGCCAGGTACGGGTTGACCGCCGAGGCGCCGTAGCCGATGAGGAGCGCCACGTGGTGCACCTCGCGGACGTCGCCGGCCTCGATCACCAGGCCGACGCGCGTGCGCGTCTTCTCGCGCACCAGGTGGTGGTGGACGGCGCCGGTGAGCAGCAGCGACGGGATCGGCGCGACGTCGGCGCTGGAGTGGCGGTCGGACAGCACGATGATGCGCGCGCCGTCCTCGATCGCGGCGGACACCTCGGAGCAGATCTCGTCCAGGCGCGACCGCAGGGCCTCGCCGCCGCCGTGCACGTCGTAGAGCCCGCGGACGACGTGCGCCGCGTAGCCGGGCTTGTCGCCGTGACGGTTGACGTGCCGGATCTTGCCGAGCTCGTCGTTGTCGATGACGGGGAACGGCAGCTGCAGCATCCGGCAGGACGCCGGTCCGGGCCGCAGGACGTTGCCCTCGGGGCCGATCAGGCCACCGAGCGAGGTGACGAGCTCCTCGCGGATCGCGTCGAGCGGCGGGTTGGTGACCTGCGCGAACAGCTGGCTGAAGTAGTCGAACAGCAGGCGCGGACGGTCCGACAGCACCGCGAGCGGGGTGTCGGTGCCCATCGAGCCGATCGGCTCCGCACCGGTCTTGGCCATGGGCGCGACGAGGATGCGCAGCTCCTCCTCGGTGTACCCGAACACCTGCTGGCGACGGGTGACCGAGGCGTGCGTGTGCACGATGTGCTCGAGCTCGGGCAGGTCCTCGAAGCGGATCAGGCCGGAGTAGAGCCACTCGTCGTACGGCTCGGCGTTCGCCAGGCCGTCCTTGATCTCGGCGTCGGGCACGATGCGGCCCTCGTCGAGGTCGAGCAGCAGCATCTTGCCGGGCTCGAGGCGGCCCTTCTCGGTGATGGTGGCGGGGTCGAGGTCGAGCACGCCGGCCTCGGAGGCCAGGACGACCAGGCCGTCCTCGGTCACCCAGTAGCGGCCGGGACGCAGGCCGTTGCGGTCGAGCACGGCGCCGACCTGGCGGCCGTCGGTGAAGCACACGCACGCGGGGCCGTCCCACGGCTCCATCAGCGCGGAGTGGAACTCGTAGAACGCCCGGCGCTTGGCGTCCATCGTGGGGTCGTTCTCCCACGCCTCGGGGATCATCATCATCATCGCGTGCGGCAGCGAGCGGCCGCTGAGGTGCAGGAGCTCGAGGACCTCGTCGAACGAGGCCGAGTCGCTGCCCTGCGGGTCGATGACGGGGAAGATGCGCTCGAGGTCGCCGGGGATCAGGTCGGTGGACAGCAGCGCCTCGCGGGCCCGCATCCAGTTGCGGTTGCCCTTCGCGGTGTTGATCTCGCCGTTGTGCGCGATGAAGCGGAACGGGTGCGCCAGCGGCCAGCTGGGGAACGTGTTGGTCGAGAAGCGGCTGTGCACGATGACGACGGCCGAGGCCATGCGCTCGTCCAGCAGCTCGGGGAAGAACTGCTCGAGCTGCTCGGTGGTGAGCATGCCCTTGTAGCCCAGCGTGCGCGCGGACAACGTCGGGAAGTACACGCCGACCTCGTGCTCGGCGCGCTTGCGCAGGCAGTAGGCCAGGCGGTCCAGGGCGAGGCCCGTGACGCGGCCGGCCCGGCCCGAGACGAAGAGCTGGGAGAACGACGGCATGCACCCGCGCGACGTGGCGCCGAGGATGCCGGGCTCGGTGGGTACCTCGCGCCAGCCGAGGACGCGCAGGCCCTCCTCGTCGGCGATCTGCTCGATCCGTGAGCGGCTCTTGGCCGCCTCGTCCGCGTCGTCGGGGAGGAACGCGATGCCGACGGCGTAGGCGCCGGCGTAGGGCAGCTCGAAGTCGACCACGTCGCGCAGGAACGCGTCGGGCACCTGCATGAGGATGCCGGCGCCGTCACCGGAGTCGGGCTCGGCGCCGGAGGCACCGCGGTGGTCGAGGTTGCGCAGCGCGGTCAGGCCCTTGGCGACGATGTCGTTGCTCGCCTGGCCCGTCAGCGTCGCCACGAAGGCCACGCCGCACGCGTCGTGCTCGTGGAGTCCGTCGTACAGGCCCTGGGGCCGGGGGGATGCGTCCATGCGACACCTCTCCGGTCGTCTCACGGTGCCCGGGGAGCCGGGCCACTGGTCCAATGTTGGGGTCCCACGGCCGGGTGCCGCAACGGCGGCCCGACCGGGGTTCCACGGGGACGACTCTGGCCCTGCAGCCTCCACAGATTACATGAACGTGACGTGTGGTCCGATCAGGTAGCCCCGGGCCCGGCCACGTCAGGCCCCCGACGCCCCGAAGGCCGTGCCCAGCAGGTAGGTGACGCCCGCCGCGGCGACGCCGATCGCCAGCTGGCGCAGGCCTCCGAACCACCACGGACGGGCGGTGACGCGGGTGACCACGGCGCCGCAGGCGAACAGCGCCAGCAGCGAGACCGCGATCGACGGCCAGAGCGCGTCGACGCCGAGCAGGAACGGGAGCAGCGGCAGCAGGGCGCCGATGGCGAACGCCAGGAACGACGACCCCGCAGCCAGCACGGGCGAGGGGAGGTCGTCGGTGTCGATCCCCAGCTCCTCGCGGGCGTGCACCCGGACGGCGATCTCGGGGTCGTCGTGGATCTGGCGGGCCACCTCCGCGGCGATCACCGGGTCGACGCCGCGCGTCACGAACCGCTCGGCGAGCTCGGCTTCCTCGCCCGGTGCGTTCTGCGCGATCTCACGGCGCTCGACGTCGACCTCGGCGCGCGCGAGCTCGGACTGGCTCGCCACCGAGGTGTACTCCCCCGCCGCCATCGAGAACGCGCCCGCCGCCAGCCCGACCAGGCCGGCGAGCACCACCGGCGTCCGGTCTCCCGCCGAGCTGCCGCCGGCGACGCCGATGATCAGCGCGAAGTTCGACACCAGCCCGTCCATCGCGCCGAACACCGCCGGACGGAGCCAGCCCCCGGCGACGTCGGGGTGCGAGTGCGTCTCGGAGTGGACGGGGCGCAGGGGGTCAGACGGGTCCGAGCTCATGGGAGCCACGGTAGGCCCGTCGATCCGGTCCGGCGGGTTCGGCCGAACCGCTCCGTGACGGGGACCCCGTCCCCTACCCTAAATGGATGAGATCACGGGCGGTGGACGCAGCGGAGGTGGCCCGGGTGGTCGCGGCCTCGACGGGCCTCGGCCTGCCCGAGGCGACCCGGTGGTGCACCGTCGTCGAGGCCACCGTCGACGAGCTCGTCGCGTCCGGCTTCACCCTCGTCGACCACGACGTCGAGGTCGGCGACCCCGCCAGCCCGGTCCTGCGCCGCTACCGGGAGCGCGCCGACCTCCTCACCGGCGACGACCTGGACGCCCTGAGCGCCCTGGACCCCGTCGGCACCGCCGAGGCCCTCGGGCTCGACGTCTCCGTCGTCGCCCGCCACCCCCTCGGCACCATCGCCACCGTCGCCGTGCTCGCCATGGCCGCCGCCGGTGCGAGCCCCCACACCTCGCCCCACCTCGCCGAGCAGGTGCTCGTGGCCGTCGGTGCGTGGTTCGCGGGTCTTGCCGGCGATGCACCCCGTGCCGCTGCCTCCGGTGACGGGGAGACGGCGGTCGCGTAGCGGTTCCCGGTGGGGGTGTGCGTGCGGCGGGGTGCTGCGCGGGCCGGACCGAAGAATCGGCGTACGACCGGCTCACGGCCAGGAATGCAGGTTCTCCCGTCACGCACCTGGCGAGAGAATCGGCGAATGACCAGCCCACACGGTCATACGCCGATTCTTCTGTCCGCGATGGCCGAGAGGGGCGGCGGCGAGGACGGGCCGCGACCGGCGGGGCGCCGACCCTCGCTGCGGGTCTACGTGCGGCGGGATCCGGGCGCGGCCGGACCGACGAATCGAGGTCCGGCCCCCATCTGGGCCACGAACCAGATTCTCGTCCTACCCCGACCACTCGAACGAGCAGCTACCGCTCCGCGTCGGCCCCGGGATCGCGCGCGGGGTCGTCCGCGGCGTCGTCCGCGTCCGCCGCACCGGCGTCGACGGAGCCACCACCGTCATCGGGAGCGGTGGCCGGGACGGCGTCCTCGTCGTCCCAGTCCTGCACGTCCGTCTCACGGCCGGGGTGGTTCTTCAGGGACCTGACGAAGTAGGCGGCGGCGAGGAGGAAGAGGATGAGGGCGGTCCACACGTTCAGGCGGAACGGGCCGATGTGGAAGGCCTCGTCGACGCGCATGGCCTCGATCCAGCCGCGGCCCGCGCAGTAGACCATCACGTAGAGGGCGAACAGCCGGCCGTAGCCGATCTGCCAGCGGCGGTCGGCCCAGAGCAGGAGCGCGACGCCGGCCAGGCTCCACAGCGACTCGTACAGGAACGTCGGGTGGAACGTGTCGTACTGGGCGTAGCCCTCGGGGCGGAACTGCGGGTCGATGCGCAGGCCCCACGGCAGGTCGGTCGGGCCGCCGAACAGCTCCTGGTTGAACCAGTTGCCCCAGCGTCCGATCGCCTGCGCCAGCAGGATGCCCGGCGCGACGACGTCGGCGAAGACCCGGAAGTCGGCACCGGCCCGACGGCAGCCGATGTAGGCGCCGAGCGCGCCGAGCGCGATCGAGCCCCAGATGCCCAGGCCGCCGTTCCAGATGTACAGGGCCTCGATCGGCCGCTTGCCCTCGCCGAAGTACAGGTTCCAGCTCGTGATCACGTGGTACAGCCGCGCCCCGATCAGGCCCGCGGGGATGGCCCAGACGGCGACGTCGTACACGGTGCCCGGACGCCCACCGCGCGCGATCCAGCGGCGGTCGGACAGCCAGAGGCACGCCGCCACGCCCGCGAGGATGCACAGCGCGTACGCGTGGATCGTGAACGGCCCCAGCGACCACTGCGCCTGCGACGGGTCGGGGCTGGGGATGCTGGCGAGGACCACGTCCGAATCCTACGACCGGGCGCGCTCGACGCCGGCGCGCAGGTCGGCCGACAGGACGCGGACGGCGTCGAGGCCGGCGGCGAGGTCGTCGCCCGCGTCGAGGATGCAGCGCACCAGCGCCGAGCCGACGATGACGGCGTCCGCGAACGCGCCCACCTCGGCGGCCTGGTCGCCGTTGCTGACGCCGAGACCCACCCCGACCGGCAGCTCGGTGACCTCGCGGAGCCGACGCACCAGCTCGGGCGCGCGGTTGCTCGTCTGGCCGCGGGCACCGGTGACGCCCATGACGGAGGTGGCGTACACGAAGCCGCTGGCCGCGCGGGTCGTCATCGCGAGGCGGGAGTCGGTGGACGACGGAGCGACCAGGAAGATCTGGTCGAGGTCGTGAGACCGCGCCGCGGCGGTCCACTCGGCGGCCTCGTCGGGGATCAGGTCGGGGGTGATCAGGCCCGAGCCGCCGGCGTCGGACAGGCTCTGGGCGAACCGCTCGACGCCGAACCGCTCGACCGGGTTCCAGTACGTCATGACGACGGTGGGCGCGCCGGCCTTCACGCTGGCGGCGACCACGTCGAAGACGTCGGTGATGCGGGTGCCCGCGGCCAGGGCCTGGTCGGCGGCGGCCTGGATGACCGGGCCGTCCATCACCGGGTCGCTGTACGGCAGGCCGACCTCGACGACGTCGACGCCGCCCTCGACCATCGCCTCGATCGCCCGGGCCGAGCCCTCGATCGTGGGGAAGCCGGCGGGCAGGTAGCCGACGAGCGCGGGACGTCCCTCGGCGCGGATCTCGGCCAGCCGCTCGGACAGCGCGCTCACGCCTTCGGACCGCCGTCCAGGAGGCCGAAGTACTCCGCCGCGGTGGCGACGTCCTTGTCGCCGCGACCCGACAGGTTCACCAGGATCGTGGCGTCGGGACCCATCTCCTCGGCGAGCTTCAGGGCGCCGGCCACGGCGTGCGCCGACTCGATCGCGGGGATGATGCCCTCGGTCTTGCAGAGCAGGTCGAACGCGCTCATCGCCTCGTCGTCGGTGACGGGGCGGTACACGGCCCGGCCGGTGTGCGAGAGGTGGGCGTGCTCGGGGCCGACGCCCGGGTAGTCCAGACCCGCCGAGATCGAGTGCGACTCGAGCGTCTGGCCGTCCTCGTCCTGCAGCAGGAACGAGCGGGTGCCGTGCAGGACGCCGACCGCCCCGGCGGTGATCGTGGCCGCGTGGCGGCCGCTCTCGACGCCGTCGCCACCGGCCTCGAAGCCGTACAGCGTGACGTCGGCGTCGTCGATGAACCCGGCGAAGATGCCGATGGCGTTGGAGCCACCGCCGACGCACGCAGCGACGGCGTCGGGCAGGGCGCCCGTCATCTCGAGCACCTGGCGGCGCGACTCCTCGCCGATGCCGCGCGTGAAGTCGCGGACCATCGACGGGAACGGGTGCGGGCCGGCGGCGGTGCCAAACAGGTAGGCGGTGGTCTCGACGTTGGCGACCCAGTCGCGGATCGCCTCGTTGATGGCGTCCTTGAGCGTGCGGCTGCCCGACGTCACCGGGACCACCTCGGCGCCCAGCATCTGCATGCGGGCGACGTTGAGCGCCTGGCGCTCGGTGTCGACCTCGCCCATGTAGACCACGCAGTCGAGGTCCAGGTACGCCGCCGCGGTGGCCGACGCGACGCCGTGCTGGCCGGCGCCGGTCTCGGCGATCACGCGCTGCTTGCCCATGCGCTTGGTGAGCAGCGCCTGGCCGAGCACGTTGCGGATCTTGTGCGCACCGGTGTGGTTGAGGTCCTCGCGCTTGAGCAGGATCCGCGCACCGGCCCTCGCCGACAGCCGGGTGGCGTCGTACATCGGGCTCGGGACGTTGGCGTACTCACGCAGCATCCGGTCGAGCTCGCCGGTGAAGGCCGGGTCGGCCATCGCCTCGTGCCAGGCCGCCTCGAGCTCGTCGAGCGGGGCGATCAGCGCCTCGGGCATGAAGCGGCCGCCGAACTGGCCGAAGTGTCCGAGGGCGGCGGGGATGTCGACGGTCGTGCCGTCGGTGCTGGCGTCAGCGGGGGCGAGGTCGTGCAGGGTCATGCGGATCAGTCCTCGGGGGTCGGCGTGGCGATGGGGGCGGTGAGCCTCACCATCGCTGCTGGAGCGCGGGGTGCGCGCCCGCCGCGACCAGGTCGGCCACCGACGCGCGCGGGTCGTCGCCCCGCACCAGCGTCTCACCGACGAGCACGACGTGCGCACCGGCGCGGGCGTACTCGATGACGTCGTGCGGACCGCGGACGCCGGACTCGGCGACGCGGACCGCGGTGTCGGGGATGAGCGGCGACAGCCGGGCGAAGGTGCCGCGGTCGACCTCGAGGGTCTTGAGGTTGCGGGCGTTGACGCCGATGAGGTCGGCCTCGGCGTCGAGCGCGCGCTCGACCTCGGCCTCGTCGTGCACCTCGACCAGCGGCGTCAGGCCGATGGAGCGGGCGCGGTCGATGAGGGCCGAGAGCGCGTTCTGGTCGAGCGCGGCGACGATGAGCAGCGCCATGTCGGCGCCCGCGGCGCGCGCCTCCCAGAGCTGGTAGGCCGTGGTGATGAAGTCCTTGCGGAGCACGGGGACCTCGACGCGGGCACGGACGGCCCGAAGGTCGTCGAGGGTGCCGCCGAACCGGCGCTGCTCGGTCAGGACGCTGATCGCGGTGGCGCCGCCGTCGGCGTAGTCGGCGGCCAGCGACGCGGGGTCCTTGATGGTGGCGAGCGCGCCCTTGCTCGGGCTCGAGCGCTTGACCTCGGCGATCACCGCGACGCCCTCGGCGCGGAACAACGGCATCGGGTCCAGGCAGGGCTCCTGGCGCAGGGCCTGCGCCTTGACGTCCTCCAGCGGGGTGGCGGCCATCCGCTCGTCGAGGTCGATCCTGACGCCGTCGAGGATCTCGTCGAGCACGGACATCGGTCGCTCCTCCCCCGGGTCTGCTCCGAAGATGCGGTCTGGACCGTCCCAGGGTAGCGGCCCGCGGCCGTCTCGCGTCGCGCCCCCCGGTGGCGCGGACCGGGACGCGGTCCACAGCTGCGCGCGGGTCCCCGGCCGACAACCCCCTGAGCCGATACGCTCCCCTCTCAGCCACGCGACCAAAGGGGAAAGAACGTGAGCTATGCACCTCCGCCTCCGGGCGGAAACGACCAGCCTCCGGGCGGCGGGTACGGCGGAGGCGAGCAGCCTCCCGGCGGCGGGTACGGCGGAGGCGAGCAGCCTCCCGGCGGCGGGTACGGCAACGGCGGGTACGGCAGCAACTACCCGCCGCCTCCTCCCGGTGGCGGGTACGGCGGCTACGGCGGTCAGCCGGCCGGCGACAGCCAGAAGGCGCTCTGGTCGATGATCACCGGCATCATCGGCGTGACCGTTGGCCTTTGCTTCTGTGGGCCGTTCAACATTCTGCCGATCGTCCTCGGCATCCTGGCTCGCCGCGACATCGCGGCGACCGGCGGAGCCCAGGGCGGCAGCGGCAAGGCCACGGCCGGCATCGTGCTCGGCACAATCGGACTCGTCGGCTGGCTGGCAATCCTGATCTGGGCCGCGGCCACCGGCAACTTCAATGTGAACACCTACAGCAACCTCTGAGCGGTCACCGCCCGGCGCAGCCCGTGTCCTGCGAGGACACGGGCTGCGCTATGTCACGGTGCCAGGACCGAGCCCCACGGGGTCACCCTGACGACGCCGAACGCGAGCACCAGCACACCGATTGCGACTGTGGCGGGCACTGATGGCGCGAACATCGGCTGCATTCCCCCCCGCCATCGACGGATGACCCAGCGCAGACCCCCCACGACCAGAACGGCACCAAGCAACACCGCGAGGGCGTTGCTCGAGAGGGCGCCGACGAGGTCGAGGTGGGTGAGGTCGTTGACGGCCCGGAGGCCGCCGCACCCGGGGCAGGGCAGGCCGGTCAGCGCCTGGAAGGGGCAGAGGCCCCATGAGCCGTGGCTGTGCGGGTCGCGCAGCCGCAGCGCCACCACCGCCGACGCCCCCGCCGCTGCCGTGAGCAGCGGCGCGCGCATCCTCGTCCACCGCCCGGGGGTGCCCGGGCGGTGGGCGGGGTGCGACGGGGCGTCGGCCTGCGTCATCGCTTCTTGACCACCAGGGTCGTGAGGATCATGTCGGCGAAGGTGCGGTTCTTGGCGTCCCACAGCGGCCAGAGGTAGCCGATGTAGCAGGCGAGCGCATCGAGGTAGTGGACGAAGAAGCGGCCGATCGACAGCGGCACCCCGGTGAACTGGCCGTCCACCTCCTTGCGCACCTCGATGCCGAGGACGCTCTTGCCGATGCTCGCGCCGGTGCGCCCCTGACGGATCCAGACGTTCCAGATGGTGATGGCGGCTGCCGCCACGTATCCCAGGACGAGGACGAGGCTCGCGGCCCCATCGTTGCCGCCGCTGGCCAGGGCACCGCTGATCCCCCCGAGGACGCCCGCGGGAACACTGCTGATGAGTCCGTCGATCAGCGTCGCACCGACGCGGTAGATCCACGGCGCGAGCTCGACGCCCGGGGGCAGCCCGGGGACGCCGGCCGGCGCGCCGTACTGCTGGCCGTAGCCACCCTGCTGGGGGTAGCCGCCGGGCTGCTGTCCGTAGCCCTGCTGGCCGTAGCCGCCCTGCTGGCCGTAGCCCCCCTGCTGGCCGTAGTCGGGCTGGCCGCCCTGCTGACCGTAGCCGCCGGGCTGGTCGCCCTGGCCTGGATACTGCTCGCTCACGTCGTGACTCCTTGTCCGTGGCCCCCCGTGGAGCCGACGGCTCACCCTAGCGAGCCAGGGGGCCGCGTCAGGGCGTCTTCGTCTCGCCGGTGTGGGACGTCGCGGGGTGGTCCGTGCCGTAGCCGACGAGGGCCAGGCCCTTGGCGAGCGGCAGTGCGACGACGGCGAGCACCACGCCGACCCAGAACGCCGGCCAGCTGGGACCGGCGACGAGCCCGATCCCGCCGATCGTGAAGCCCACCAGGGCGACGACGACGCCGGTCCAGGCGGCGGGGGACGATCCGTGCACGGGGGTTCCTCTCGGCGTTCAGGTGGGGCCCGTCCAGCCTACGGGTCAGGCGGTGGGGTCCTCGCCGCGGTCGAGGGCCTTCCAGATGTCGGTCTCGGTGGGCTCGGCCGTGGGGGCCGCCGCCTCCTCGGCCTGCGTGGCGGGGTTCTCGTACCGGCCGCCCATGACCGGCCAGCGGCGCGCGCACCTGGTGACCGTGACGCCCACCGCCAGGCTCAGCACGGCACCGAGGAGCGCGACCCAGCGCCAGATCGTGGTGTCGGCGTCGGCGGCCAGCCGCTGCTGGGTGCCCCGGTCGCCCGCCATCGCCGGCGACTGCCCGAGGGCGTCGACCAGCGCCGTGGTGACGCCCGCGCCGCCGGTCACCACCGCGATGGCGGCACCGAGCGCCGCGAGCACCACGACGCCCCCCACCGCGACGCGGACGCGCCCGCGCGACGCGAGGACGGCGACCGACCCGGCCATCACCACCAGCGCGAGCGCGGCGACGAGCGGCACGGCGGCGCGTCCGTCGACCGTCACCTGGTCGGTGGGCAGGCCGGGCGTGCGGACGGTGACCGCCGCCCAGGTGCGGGTGGCCGCGAAGAACGTCAGCCCCCCGGCGGCGATGCCGCCGACCACCGCCAGGCCGTAGGAGCGCCGGCTCGCGCGGTCCGGCGCGGTCGGGCCGCTCACGTCGACAGCAGCAGGTCGGCGTCGAAGCAGGTGTGCGCGCCGGTGTGGCACGCGGGCCCCTCCTGGTCGACCGTGACGAGCAGCGTGTCGCCGTCGCAGTCCAGACGCACCTCGCGCACGTGCTGCACGTGCCCGGACGTCTCGCCCTTGACCCAGTAGGACTGTCGGCTGCGGCTCCAGAAGGTGCCGCGGCCGGTGGTGAGCGTGCGGTGCAGCGCCTCGTCGTCCATCCAGCCGACCATCAGCACCTCGCCGCTGCCGGCCTGCTGCACCACGGCGGGGACGAGCCCGTTCGCGTCGCGCTTGAGCCGCGCGGCGACGGCGGGATCCAGGTTGCTCACCGGGACAGTCTGCCAGCGCCGTCGGACTCGACGGCGTCGCGTCCGAGCTGCGACTGCGCCACCCAGCTGGCGTGCAGGCGGGCGTAGGAGCCGCCGGCGGAGACCAGCTGGTCGTGCGTGCCGTCCTCGACGAGGCGACCGGCGTCGAAGACCAGCACGCGGTCGGCGGTCTCGGCGGTGCTGAGCCGGTGGGCGATGGTGACGGCGGTGCGCCCCTCGAGCAGGTGCTCCAGCGCGCGGGTGGCGCGCAGCTCGGTCTGGGGGTCGACGGCGCTGGTGGCCTCGTCGAGGACGAGGAGGTCGGGGTCGGCGAGGTAGGCGCGTGTGAGGGCGACGAGCTGCCGCTCCCCCGCCGAGAGCGACTCGCCGCGCTGGCCGACCGGGGTGTCGAGGCCCTCGGGGAGGGTGTCGTACCAGTCGGCGAGGTCGAGCTCGCGCATCGCGGCGACGAGCTGGTCGTCGGTGGCGTCGAGGTCGCCGTAGCGCAGGTTCTCGCGCAGCGTGGCGTCGAACAGGAAGCCGTCCTGCGGCACCATCACCACGTGCTCGCGCAGCGAGTCGAACGAGACCGTCGAGACGTCGGTGCCGTCGAGCAGCACGCGTCCCTGGGTGGGGTCCATCAGCCGGGTGAGCAGCTTGGCGAAGGTGGTCTTGCCCGAGCCCGTCTCGCCGACGACGGCGACCCGCTCGCGGGGCGCGAGGGTGAGGTCGACGTCCTGCAGCACCGGCGGGCCGTCGGGGTAGGCGAAGGTGACGTGGTCGAACCGGGCGGTGACGGCCTCGCTGGGCAGCCGCGCACCGCTCGCACCGGGGTCCTCGACGTCGGCCGGGGTGTCGAGCACCTCGATGACGCGACGCCAGGACGCGATGGCGTTCTGCGCCTCGGTGATCACCTGGGTGGCCATCTCGACCGGACGGATGAACAACGACACCAGGAACGCGAACGCGATGACGGTGCCGAGCGTGAGGTCGCCGCGGACGCCGAGGATCACACCGAGGACGACGACGCCCGCGTTGGCCAGGCCGCCCGCGACGCCGGCGGACGCGAACGTCACCGACACCAGGCGCTGGGCCTTGACCTGCGCGCGGTAGTTGGCGTCGATGCCGTGGTCGATGCGGTCCTGGGTGCGGCGCTCGATCGCGTGGGCGCGGACGACGGCCGCGCCGACCACCGGCTCGGAGATGACGCCGAGCATCTCGCCGACCGTGCGCCGCACCGTGTCGTAGGCCGACGACATCCGCGGCTGCACCGTCTTGAGCGTGAGGACCAGCGGCACGAAGCAGAGCCAGACGACGATCGTCAGCTGCCAGGAGTAGTACGCCATGATCACGGTGGCCACGGCGATCTGGCCGAGGCTGATGACGATCAGGATCCCGGTGAACTGCAGGAACTGCGAGACCTGGTCGATGTCGGAGGTGACGCGCGAGACCAGCGACCCCCGCTTCTCGCTGTTCTGCGTCAGCATCGACAGGTCGTGGACGTGGCGGAACGTGCGCACGCGCAGCTGCGCCAGGCCGTTCTCGGACGCGCGGTACAGCCGCACCCGCATCCAGTACGCCGCCACGGCCGTCAGCAGCACGGCGCCGGTGGCGAGCAGGACGTAGCGGACCACGAACGCGCGGTCGATGTCGGTGCCGGTGCCCAGGCCGTCGTCGATGGCCACCTGGACGACGATCGGGATGACGGCGCCGCCCACCGTGCTGAGCAGGGCGAGCACCAGCGTGAGGCCGAGGCCCTCGCGCAGCGCCGGCGACAGCGACAGGCCACGCCGCAGCACCTTCATGGGACTGGTGGGGACGTCGGCGGTGCCGAGCATCTCGCGGACGTCGCTCACAGGTTCGCCTCCCTCGCCTGGTCGTAGGCGTCGACGAGGTCGCGGTATTCCGGCGACGTCGCGACGAGCTCGTCGTGGCGCCCGCGCTCGGCGATGCGTCCCTGCGACATGTAGAGCACCTCGTCGGCGAGCGCGATCGTGGCCTTGCGGTAGGCGACGACGAGGACGGTGGGCCCGGACCCGTCGGCGGTCTGGCGTGCGAGGGCGGTGAGGATGCGACGCTCGACGTCGGGGTCGAGGGCGCTGGTGGCGTCGTCCATGACGAGCAGTCGCGGCCCGCGCACGAGCGCCCGGGCCAGCGCGAGGCGCTGGCGCTGGCCACCGCTGAGCGTGGTGCCGCGCTCACCGAGCTGGGTGTCGAGGCCGTGCGCGAGCGCGGCGACGAACCCGTCGGCCTGGGTGGTGCGCAGGGCGTCCCAGACCTCGGCGTCGGTGACGTCGGCGCCGAGCGTGACGTTGTCGCGGACGGTGTCGTCGAACAGGAACGTCGACTGCGGCACGAGCGCGACCGACGAGGCGAGCGCGTCGTGGCTGAGGGTGCGGACGTCGACCCCGTCCAGGCAGATGCGGCCGTCCTCGGGGTCGCGCAGGCGCACGAGCAGGTCGGTCAGGGTGCTCTTGCCGGCGCCGGTGTGACCGACCACGGCCACCACCTTGCCGGGCTCGACGGTGAACGACAGGTCGCGCAGCACGCGGGAGCCGTCGTAGCCGGTGTCGACGTGCTCGGCCGACAATCGCACCGCACCGCCGGCGGGCAGGGCGGCGTCGCCGTAGGGCATCGATCCCTCGGCGGTGAGCACGGAGTCGACGCGGTCCCAGCCGACGACGCTGCGCGGCAGCTCGCCGAGCACCCAGCCGAACGCGCGCACGGGGAACGCGACGACGGTGAACAGGTAGGCCACCTGCACGACGTCGCCGGGCTGGGTGGCGCCGGAGATCACCCGGTCGACGCCGAGCACGATCACCAGCAGCACGCCGAGGTTGGGCAACGCCTCGAGCATCGGGTCGAACACGCTGCGGATGCGCCCGGCGGCGATGTTGGCGTCGCGCAGCTCGCGGTTGACCGCGTCGAACCGCTCGGTCTCCTCGGCCTCGCGCCCGAGCGTCTTGACGACGAGCGCGCCGTCGAAGGACTCGTGGGCGACCGAGCTGACGGTGCCGCGCAGCGACTGGGCCCGGGTGACGCGCGGGGAGAGCCAGCGCTGGTAGAACACGTTGATCACGAACAGCAGCGGGAAGATCACCAGGCCGACGATCGTCAGCACGACGTCGGCGAACAGCATCGCGACGATCGCGGTGACGAGCATCGCGACGACGCCCACGGCCATCGGCAGCGGCATCATCACGCCCCACGCGGCCTCGACGTCGGCGTTGGCGTTGGACAGCAGCTGGCCGGTGGGGTGGCGGCCGTGCCAGGCCATCGGCAGCTGCAGGTACTTGCGGGTGACGCGGCGTCGGTAGTCGGCCATCAGGCGGTAGAACACGATGCCGCCGACCAGCCGACGCGCGATCACGCCGAGGGCACGCAGGAGCGCGACGCTGACGAACAGCAGCACCGCGATCACGGCGCTGCCGGTGACGAGGTCGCCGCGCTCGAACGAGGGGCGGATGACGTTGTCGGTGGCCCAGCCGAGCACCCACGCGTCGGCGACCGTCAGCGCGCCGTAGACCAGGCTGCCGACCGTCGCGATCGAGAACATCCCGCGCTGCTCGGACATGCCCCGGCCGAGGATGCGCAGGCCGCGGCGGGTGACCTCGTCGCGGTTGTCGAGGGAGGTGCCGAGGTCGCTCACCGGACGGGGTGCCCGGCGTCGCGCAACGACTGCTTGACCTGGCCGACGGTGAACTCGCCGAAGTGGAAGACGCTGGCCGCGAGCACCGCGTCGGCGCCGGCCTCGACGGCGGGCGCGAAGTGCTCGAGCCGGCCCGCTCCCCCGCTGGCGACCAGCGGCGCGTGCGTCACCGCGCGGACCGCGTGGATCATCTCGAGGTCGAAGCCCTGACGGGTGCCGTCGGCGTCCATCGAGTTGAGCAGGATCTCGCCGACGCCGAGCTCGGTGGCGCGGCGCACCCAGTCGACGGCGTCCAGGCCCGCGGACCGGCGTCCGCCGTGGGTGGTGACCTCGAAGCCCGACGGCTGCTCGTCGCTGCGGCGCGCGTCGACGCTGAGCACGAGCACCTGGTTGCCGAAGCGGCGCGCGACGTCGGACAGCACCTCGGGGCGGGCGATCGCGGCGGTGTTGACGCCGACCTTGTCGGCGCCGGCGCGCAGCAGCACGTCGACGTCGTCGGGGGTGCGGACGCCGCCGCCGACCGTCAGGGGGATGAACACCTGCTCGGCGGTGCGGGCGACCATCTCGCGGGTGGTGGCGCGGTCGTCAGAGGAGGCCGTGATGTCGAGGAAGGTGAGCTCGTCGGCGCCCTCGGCGTCGTACACCTCGGCCATCTCGACCGGGTCGCCGGCGTCGCGCAGGTCGGTGAAGTTCACGCCCTTGACCACCCTGCCGGCATCGACGTCGAGGCACGGGATGACACGGACGGCGAGGCTCACGTCTCGACGTTACCCGCCGCCCCGGACAGTCCCGAAACCGGATTCGTCCGGTTCACTCAGGGCAGACGGGAAGCCGCCTCAGCGGACGGCGGCGAGTGCCTCGGGGAGGGTGAACGCGCCGGCGTAGAGGGCCTTGCCGACGATGGCGCCCTCGACCCCGGTGTCGACCAGGGTGGCCAGCGCGCGGAGGTCGTCGAGGCTGGAGACGCCGCCGGAGGCGACCACGGGCTTGTCGGTGCGCCCGCAGACCTCGCGGAGGAGGTCGAGGTTGGGGCCGCGCAGGGTGCCGTCCTTGGTGACGTCGGTGACGACGTAGCGGGCGCAGCCGTCGCGCTCGAGACGCTCGAGCACCTCCCACAGGTCGCCGCCCTCCTGCGTCCAGCCGCGGGCGGCGAGCGTGGTGCCGCGGACGTCGAGCCCGACGGCGATCGCGTCACCGTGCTCGGCGACGACCTTGCGGCACCACTCGGGGTCCTCCAGCGCGGCGGTGCCGAGGTTGACGCGGGTGCAGCCGGTGGCGAGCGCGGCGGCGAGCGACTCGTCGTCGCGGATGCCGCCCGACAGCTCGACCTTGACGTCCAGGCGCCCGACGACGCCGGCCAGCAGCTCGCGGTTGTCACCGCGTCCGAACGCGGCGTCGAGGTCGACGAGGTGGATCCACTCCGCCCCGCCCTCCTGCCACGCGAGGGCGGCGTCGAGGGGGTCGCCGTAGGAGGTCTCGCTCCCCGCCGCCCCCTGCACCAGCCGCACCGCCTGGGCGTCGGCGACGTCGACGGCGGGCAGCAGCTCCAGTGAGGTCACGGCCAGGATCCTACGGGTGGACGCCCCCGTCCCCGCCCCCCGTCCTGCGTCCCCCCACCCCCATCGCTCCCTCCCCCTCCCGCCGAGTGGCGCAAGTTCGGGGTCGACACGCGGGCGGAAGCCCGGGTTTGCACCACTCGTGCGCAGATTTGCGCCACTCGGCGACGGGCGGGCCCGCGAGCCGGCCTCCGCCGGCCGACGGACGCCGTGATCGGTGCCGCGTCCCGTCTCGCTCCGGCCCGCCGCCCGTTCCGCCGAGTGGCGCAAAACCCGACGCGAGTGGCGCAATTTCGGGGTCCCGACGGCGTGTCGACCCCGAGTTTGCGCCACTCGGCAGTCAGGGAGTGGCGGTCGGGGGTGGGGGGTCAGAGGGTGGCGAGCCAGTTGCGGAGGAGGCGGGCGCCGGCGTCGCCGGACTTCTCGGGGTGGAACTGGGTGGCCCAGAGGGGGCCGTTCTCGACGGCGGAGACGAAGCGGTCGCCGCCGGTCTGCGTCCACATCACGTGGGGGGCGCGGAAGGGACGCTCGGGGGCGAGGGTCCACTCGCGCACGCCGTAGGAGTGCACGAAGTAGAAGCGCTCGTCCTCGATACCGGCGAACATGCGCGTGTCGTCCGGCACCTCGACGGTGTTCCAGCCCATGTGCGGGACGATCGGCGACTGCAGGCGCTCGACGACGCCCGGCCACTCCGAGCACCCGTCCGTGACGACGCCGTGCTCGATGCCCTGCTCGAACAGGATCTGCATGCCCACGCAGATGCCGAGCACCGGGCGTCCGCCCGACAGCCGGCGTCCGATCGTGCGGCCGCCCTTGACGGCGTCGAGCCCCTCCATGCACGCGGCGAACGCGCCCACCCCGGGGACGACGAGGCCGTCGGCGCGATCGGCGGCGGCGGGGTCGGCCGTCAGCTCGACCTCGGCGCCGGCCCGCTCCACCGCGCGCACGACCGAGCGCACGTTGCCCGAGCCGTAGTCGAGGACGACGACGCGAGGGCTCACTGGACCGCCTGCCAGTTCAGCCACCCGAACCAGGCGACGAACCCCGCCAGCGCGACGAGCAGCAGCACCGCCCAGATCGGCTTCTTCTGGCGCGCGAACGCGAACGCGCCGCCGAGCAGGACGCCGGCGATCGCGAACCAGATGATCGCGATCCTCACAGGGCGCCCTTGGTGCTCGGCACGCCGGACTCGCGGGGGTCGAGCGCCACGGCGTCGCGCAGCGCGCGGGCCATAGCCTTGAACTGCGCCTCGGCGATGTGGTGCGGGTCGCGGCCGTCCACCAGCCGGACGTGCATCGTCAGCCCGCCGTGGTGGGCCAGCGACTCCAGCACGTGCGCGGTCAGCGAGCCGGAGTAGCCGTTGCCGATGACGACGGTGATCTGCCGCTCGGGCTCGCCGGAGTGCACGAAGTACGGGCGCCCGGACACGTCGACGACGGCCTGCGCGAGCGCCTCGTCGAGCGGCACGAGCGCGTCGCCGTACCGGCGGATGCCGCTCTTGTCGCCCAGCGCCTCGCGCAGCGCCTGGCCGATGCAGATGGCGGTGTCCTCGACGGTGTGGTGCGCGTCGATGTGCAGGTCGCCCTCGGTCCTGACCGTCAGGTCGATCAGCGAGTGCCGCGAGAACGCGGTGAGCATGTGGTCGTAGAAGCCGACGCCGGTGGAGATGTCGTGGCTGCCGGTGCCGTCGAGGTCGAGCTCGACGACGACGTGCGACTCCGACGTCCGGCGCTCGATGCGGGCGCGGCGGGGTGCGGTGCTCATGACGCGGTGACCTCTCTCAGGGCGTGGTGGAAGCGTTCCATCTCCGGCGCCGTGCCGATCGAGACGCGCAGCCATCCGTCGGGGCCAGTCTCGCGGATCAGCACCCCGCGGTCGAGCAGGCCCTGCCAGACCGCGTGACGGTCGGCGAACCGTCCGAACAGCACGAAGTTGGCGTCGGACTCGGCGACGTCGTGGCCCTCGGCGACCAGGGTCGCGGCGCAGGCGTCGCGGGTCTCGCGCAGGAGGTCGACCTTGGCGAGCAGCGAGTCGGCGTGACGCAGCGCTGCGACCGCGACGGCCTGGGTGACGGTCGACAGGTGGTACGGCAGACGCACGACGCGCACGGCGTCGACGATCTCGGGCGCCGCGGCGAGGTAGCCCAGACGTCCGCCGGCGAGCGCGAAGGCCTTGCTCATCGTGCGGGTGACGACGAGCGTGCGGTGGGTGTCGAGCAGCTCGAGCGCGCTCGGCGTGCCGGCCCGGCGGAACTCCGCGTACGCCTCGTCGACCACGACGACGCCGGGTGCGGCCGCGCACACCGCCTCGACCTCGCGGACGGTCAGCGACGTGCCCGTGGGGTTGTTGGGCGAGGTGAGGAAGACGACGTGCGGCTGCTCGGCCTCGATCAGTGCGAGCGCGGCGTCGAGGTCGAGGCCGAAGTCGTCGGCGCGGCGTCCCGCGACCCAGCGCGTGTGGGTGTTGCGCGCGTACTCGGGGTACATCGCGTACGTGGGCGCGAACGACAGCGCGGTGCGGCCCGGGCCGCCGAAGGCCTGCAGCAGCTGCTGCATCACCTCGTTCGAGCCGTTGGCGGCCCAGACGCGCGACGCGTCGAGCCCGTGCCCCAGGTAGGCCGCCAGGCCCTCGCGCAGCGCCGTGGCCTCGCGGTCGGGGTAGCGGTTCAGGCCGGTGGACGCCTCGGTGACGGCGGCCGCCAGGTCGGCGACGACGTCGGGCCCGGGGCCGTAGGGGTTCTCGTTGGTGTTCAGGGCGACGGGCACGTCGAGCTGCGGGGCGCCGTACGGCACCTCGTCGCGCAGCTCGTCGCGGACCGGGACCCACGACGGGAGCGGCACGTCTAGCCCTCCCGCGAGAGTCGGACGCGCACCGCGGCGCCGTGGCCGGGCAGGTCCTCGGCCTCGGCGAGCGCGACGACCTTGGGCCCGACGGAGGCCAGCGCGGCCTGGTCGTAGGTGACGACCTGGACGTTCTTGCAGAACGCACGCACCGACAGCCCCGAGGAGTGGCAGGCGCAACCGGCCGTCGGGAGCACGTGGTTGGAGCCGGCGCAGTAGTCGCCGAGCGAGACCGGGGCGTGGGCGCCCACGAAGATCGCACCGGCGTTCTGCACGCGCTGCGCGAGGGCGCCGCCGTCGCGGGTCTGGATCTCGAGGTGCTCGGCGGCGTAGGCGTCGACGAAGGCGAGGCCCTGCTCGAGGTCGCGGACGAGCACGGTGGCCGACTGCTCGGCCGACAGCGCGGCGCGGATGCGCTCGGCGTGCTTGGCCTCGGGCGCCTGACGGTCGAGCTCGACGTCGACGGCGTCGGCGAGCGCGGGGCTGTCGGTGACCAGGACGGACGCGGACGACTCGCCGTGCTCGGCCTGGCTGATCAGGTCGGACGCGACGAACGCGGCGTCGGCGGTGTCGTCGGCGAGCACCGCGATCTCGGACGGGCCGGCCTCGGAGTCGATGCCGACGACGCCCTTCAGCAGCCGCTTGGCGGCGACGACGTAGATGTTGCCGGGGCCGGTGACGAGGTCGACCTTGGCGCAGGGACCCGCTCCGTAGGCGAACATCGCGACGGCCTGGGCGCCGCCGACGGCGTAGACCTCCTCGACGCCGAGCAGCGCGCAGGCAGCCAGGATGGTGGGGTGCGGCAGGCCGCCGAACTCCTTCTGCGGCGGGCTCGCCACGGCCAGCTGGCGCACGCCGGCGACCTGGGCCGGGACGGCGTTCATGATGACGCTGCTGAGCAGGGGCGCGACGCCGCCGGGCACGTACAGGCCCACCCGGCTCATCGGGACGATGCGGCGCTGCACGGTGGCGCCGGGCGCGACCTGCGTGGTGACGTCGTGCTCGAGCTCGGCCTCGCAGGTGGCACGCAGCCGCGTGATGGACTCCTCGATGCCGGCGCGGACGTCGGGGTCGAGGTCGCGCAGCGCGTCGGCGAGCGCCTGCGCCGGCACGACGAGCTCGGCGTCCTCGACGCCGTCGAACCGGGCCGTCGCCCGCGCGATCGCCTCGACGCCACCGTGTCGCACGTCCTCGCAGACGCCGCGGACGGCGTCCACGGCCGCCTCCACGTCGAAGGGGGCGCGCGGGACGACGTCGGCGTACCCCGTGGCGGGGCGCGCGTCGCGCAGGTCGATACGGCGGATCATGCGGCCAGTCTACGAAAGGCCCGGCCGCACCTCCCACCCGATCACCGCCGGTGGGACGGGGCCGGGAGGTAGGTTGGGGTCGTGTCCTCCCCGCTGCCGATCTTCCCGCTCGGGTCCGTGGTCTTCCCCGGCGCCGAGCTCGCGCTCCACGTGTTCGAGGACCGGTACCGCGACCTGATGACGCACCTGCTCGCGCAGCCCGACGACGAGCGCCGCTTCGGCGTCGTCGCGATCCGCGAGGGGTACGAGGTCGGCGACACCGGCGTGCAGTCGGCGCACCGGGTGGGCGTCGAGGTGAGGCTCACCGACGTCGAGGCGTACGACGACGGCCGCTTCGACATCGAGGTGGTCGCCGAGCGCCGCATCCGGATGGACGCGATGATCTCGTCCGACTCGTTCATCTGGGCCCAGGTCGAGCACCTCGACGACTCCCCCGGCCGCGACGTCGAGGACGCCGCCGGGCGCGCGCGGGCCGTGTTCGGCGCCTACCGCGACCTGCTGCGCTCGTTCGACCTCGACTCCACCGTCGACGAGCTGCCGACGGACGAGGGCGAGCTGTCGTACGCGCTCGCCCAGGTGGCGGTGCTGACGATGCGCGACCGCCAGGGCCTGCTGGAGGCACCTGACGACGCCACCCGCCTGCGGCAGTTCAGCCGGCTGCTGGTCTCGGAGATCTCCGCGATGCGGGTGATCCCGAGCCTCCCGGCCGTCGAGGTCGCCCGTACCTCGTGGTCCCCCAACTGAGCCGCCGACCGTGGGCAAGCGGCGCGACGCGTCGGCCGGCACCCCGGCCACCGTCCTGCTGGAGCGCGCGGGCGTGACGTTCGCCGTCCGCGCCTACGACCACGACCCGCGGGCGGAGTCGTTCGGGCTCGAGGCCGCCGAGGCGCTCGGCGTCGAGGCGGCCCGGGTCTTCAAGACCCTCGTGGTCGACGCCGACGGCGCCCTCGCCGTGGCGGTGGTGCCGGTCGACTCCCTGCTCGACCTCAAGGCCGTCGCCCGCGCCCTGGGCGCGAAGAAGGCCCAGATGGCCGACCCCTCCGCCGCCGAGCGCAGCAGCGGCTACGTCGTCGGAGGCATCTCCCCCCTCGCCCAGAAGCGCCCCCTGCCCACCGTCGTCGACTCCTCCGCCACCACCTTCGACACCGTCCTGGTGTCAGGCGGTAGACGAGGCCTCGACCTCGAGCTCAGCCCACAGGACCTGGTCCAGCTCACCTCGGCCACGGTGTCGGCAGTCGCCAAGCCCGTCAGCCGATAAGCGGGAGCAACCCACGCTCCGACGTCCGCCAGGACGGGACTCGATCCGTCCGTTCGGCGGCATCGATCCGCCCCACCGCCCACGGTCCGGTGGGAGGTTCCGAGCGGATCGATGCTGCCGAGCTGACGGATCGAGGAACCGGAAGGACGCGACGCCCGCCGCGATCGACGGATCGATGCGCACGAACTGACGGATCGATGCGCACGAACTGACGGATCGATGCGCGCGGAGCGGCGGATCGCGGTCAGTCGAAGGAGACCCGGAGGCTGCCGGAGGTGTAGTCGCCGTCGGGGGCGCCGACGGAGAAGCCGATGGCGCGGACGGGGTCGAGGTACTTCTTGGCCTCGGCGGCGTCGGAGCCTCCGACGGAGCCGACCACGTCGGACACCTTGTCGGCGTCGACGTAGAGCACCCCCACGGCGTCGTCGCCGTCGGGGACGACCTTGGTGAACGCGTCGGTGTCTCCGAGCGAGCCTCCCTCGGCGAGCTTGCCGGCCCAGTCGTCGTTGGTGGCGACGACGAGGCCGTCGTCGCTCTCCTTCGTCACGAGCTCGGGCACGCCGGCCTGGCCGACGAGGCGGTTGAGGTTGCCGATCACCGAGGTCAGCTCGTCGGCGTCGGTCACCGACCGCAGGCCGACGTCGAGCGACCGCAGACCGGACGGGTCCTGCAGGTTGCCCAGCCCGTCGAGGCCGCGCTCGCCGACGGCGAGGGTGAGGTTGTCGCCGAACAGCGTGACGAGGTCGCCGGGGAAGCTCAGGCCGGTGCCCGACTCGATCTCGTCGAGGTCGGCGGCGAACCCGGGCGTGCCGGCCAGTGCCTCCTCGAACGCCTTCCAGCCCTGCTCGACGGCCTTGCCACCGCCGGCGAACCCGACCGCGGCGACGGTGTCGTCGGGCATCTGGCCGACCTGGGAGCGCTCGTCGGTGTCGGCGGACGCGGCGTCGGTGACGCGGGCGGCCGAGGCCACCTCGATGTAGTCGCTGCCGGCGCGCAGGGCGAGGGCGGCCGAGGTCAGGCCCTGCTCCTTGGCCAGCGCGAGGTCGTCGGCGTCGGCACCGGCGATCTTCGCCAGGCCCTCCAGGTCGCCCCACGCGGACGCGACTCCCTGCTCGCCGAGCTCGGCCATGTCGGCCGAGAAGGTGTCGTCCTGCGACAGCGGGCTCGCCTCGGCGTCGTCCGCGGCCTTGCTGGCGGCCCGCTGGCTGTCGGCGACCAGCAGGTAGTCGCCCACGAAGTCGTAGCCGGTCTCGTCCCCGGAGCCGTCGCAGGCCGCCAGGGCCTTGACGCCGTCGCGGGCGGCGTCGCGGTCGGTGACCTGGAGGACGACCAGCGGGGTGGGCTCGTCGCCGTCACCGGGAAGCGCGGCGACGCCGGCGCGGTCGCCGATCCAGGGCTCGACGTCCTGCTCGTAGTCGACGTCGCAGTCCTGCTTGCCGAGGGTCTGCTCGAACAGCACCTTGCGCAGGTCGGCGTCCTCGTCGTCGATGCCGGTCTCCTCGGAGAAGTCGGGCAGGCGGTTCAGCAGGCGCAGGATGTTGATCTTCTGGCCGGCCGACGGGTCGAGGTCGATGCGTGCGTAGGCGACCGCGGTGTCGGGGATGGCCTCGGCGGGCTGGGCTCCACCGCCGCCCAGCACCTGCTGGAACGCGAACACGCCCCCGCCGACCAGGACGACGGCGGTCGCCGCGGCGGCCCCGCCGATCCACAGGCCCTTGCGGCGACGCGGCGGCGGGCCCTGCTGCGCGGTCGACCACTGGTCACCGGGGCCGTAGTGACCCTGGGGACCGCCCTGCTGGGCGTACCCCTGCTGCCCGTACCCCTGCGGACCCCAGCCCGGCTGTCCCTGGCCCTGCTGGCCCCACCCCTGCTGGGGCTGGCCCTGCGAACCCCAGCCCTGCTGGCCGGGCTGCTGCGGCGGCCCCCACTGCGGGCCCTGCTTCGGGTCCTGGCCCCAGCCCTGAGGCGGGCCGTACGGCGGCTGGTCGTTCGACATGGTGGATCCCCCTGGTCAGCGATCGTGCAGGCGCGGCGGTCGTGCGTGCTCGACGCTCCGACGCGCGCACCAGGCTAGGGGTTCCGGGGGTCTGCGGGCGCGGGTCCGGCGGGCCGGTGGGTCCAGACCGTGCCGCCGCGTCCGTCTCGTCCCGGTTCGGGGTCGGGCGCGAAGCCCGCCCACCCCTGGTCGGGCTCGTCGGCGCCGATCTCGGGCTCCTCGGTCTCGGGCACGAGGAACGCCACGACGAGCACGACGCCGAGGAGCGTCGCGACCGGCCACACGAGCAGCGCGCCGTGCGCGTCGAGCTCCATGGCGCCGGGCACGCGGGTGCCGTCGGCCAGGCCGGAGAAGGTGCCGGTGGGGTCGGCGGGCCCGAGGAGCACACCGAGCCGCCAGGTGACGAGCGACGCCAGCGACGAGACGACCGTCAGGAGCAGGACGAACGGCCAGCTCAGCCGGTGCAGGCGCCACGCGAGCCCCACGCCGAGCAGCAGCGCGGGGACGGCCGAGCACGCGACGAACCAGGCGACCACGCCGAACTGGGCGGTGCTCTCCTCGACGCCGGCCCGGTAGCCCTCCCCCTGCGACACGACCCAGCCCGGCGGCGACGCCAGGTGCTCCCAGACCACGCCGGCGGCCAGCGACGCGACGACGAACAGCACGACGGTCACCGCGACCGGGCGCCACGGCAGGCGTGGCGTGCGCGGCACGAGGGGGGTGAGGCGGATCCAGGGCTCGCTCACGAGGCGAGGCAGCTCGGGCCGAGCAACGCCTTGAGGTCGGCCATCAACGAGGGGCTCGGCGTGACCCGGAGCCGCTGGTCGAGCCGCATCAGCTTGGTGCTGACGCCGCTCTGCAGCCGCAGGTGCACCTCGGTCATGCCGGGGTAGGTGGCGAGCACCTCCTTGAGCTGTCCGACGGTGGGCCCGGTGCAGCGCGTGGCCGACAGCGAGATCACCACGGGTCCGGCGTTGCCCTTGGTGAGGTCGGGCATCGTCAGCTCGTTGGCGGTGATCTCGGGGACGTCTTCCTTGCGCTTGATGCGTCCCTTGACGGTGACCACGGCGTCCTCGACGAGCATGGGGGCCGCGAGCGAGTAGGCCGAGGGGAACAGCATCACGTTGACGACGCCCTCGAGGTCCTCGAGCGTGATGAGCGCCCAGGTGTCGCCCTTCTTGGTGAGCTTGCGCTGCACGCCCGTGATCAGCCCGCTGATCTGGATCGGTGCGCCGTCGCCGCGCGACTCGTCGGTGAGCAGGTCGCCGATGGTGCAGTCGCTGGACTGCGACAGCAGGTGCTCCAGGCCGAACAGCGGGTGGTCGGACACGTAGAGCCCGAGCATCTCGCGCTCGTGCGCGAGCAGCGTCGTCTTGTCCCACTCGTCGATGTCGGGGACCTTGACCGAGACGCCCGCGAACCCGCCGTCGTCGTCGCCGAAGGCCCCGAACAGGCTGTCCTGCCCGATGGCCTCGTTGCGCTTGATGTCGACGTACTGGTCGACGGCGTCCTCGTGGATGGCGACGATGGCACGGCGGTGGTGCTTCAGCGAGTCGAACGCGCCGGCCTTGGCCAGCGACTCGATCACCCGCTTGTTGCACACCAGCGTGGGGACCTTGTCCATGAAGTCGGCGAAGTCGGTGTACGCACCGTGCTCCTCGCGCGCCTCGACGATGCCGGCCACCACGTTGGCGCCGACGTTGCGCACCGCGCCCATGCCGAAGCGGATGTCGACGCCGACGGCGGTGAAGTTGGCGTCGGAGTCGTTGACGTCGGGGGGCAGCACCTTGATGCCCATGCGCCGGCACTCGTTGAGGTAGATCGCCGACTTGTCCTTGTCGCCGCGGACGCTGGTGAGCAGGGCGGCCATGTACTCGGCCGGGAAGTTCGCCTTGAGGTAGGCCGTCCAGTACGAGACCAGTCCGTAGGCGGCCGAGTGCGCCTTGTTGAACGCGTAGTCCGAGAACGGGAGCAGGATCTCCCACAGGGTCTTGACCGCGGCCATCGAGTAGCCGTTGGACACCATGCCCTCGGAGAAGCCCGCGAACTGCTTGTCGAGCTCCTCCTTCTTCTTCTTGCCCATCGCGCGGCGCAGGATGTCGGCCTGGCCGAGGGAGTACCCGGCCAGCTTCTGCGCGATGGCCATGACCTGCTCCTGGTACACGATCAGGCCGTAGGTCTCGCCGAGGATCTCCTGGAGCGGCTCGGCCAGCTCGGGGTGGATCGGCTCGACGGGCTCGCGCCCGTTCTTGCGCCGGGCGTACTTGTTGTGCGAGTCCGCGCCCATCGGGCCGGGGCGGTACAGCGCGCCGACGGCCGAGATGTCCTCGAACACGTCGGGACGCATGCTGCGCAGCAGGGCGCGCATGGGGCCGCCGTCGAGCTGGAAGACGCCGAGCGTGTCGCCGCGGGCCATCAGCTCGAACGTGGCCCGGTCGTCGAAGGTGAGGTCCTCCAGGACCACCTCGACGTCGCGGTTGCCGCGGATGTTGTCGAGGGCGTCGTCGAGCACCGTGAGGTTGCGGAGCCCGAGGAAGTCCATCTTGATCAGGCCGAGCGACTCGCACGTCGGGTAGTCGAACTGCGTGATGATCGCGCCGTCCTGCTCCCGCTTCATGATCGGGATGATGTCGAGCAGGGGCTCGCTGCTCATGATGACGCCGGCGGCGTGCACGCCCCACTGGCGCTTGAGGCCCTCGAGGCCGGTGGCGGTGTCGACGACCTTCTTGATGTCGGCGTTGGAGTCGTAGAGGGCCCGGAACTCGCCGCCCTCGTGGTAGCGCTTGTGCCCGGTGTCGAAGATGTCGCGCAGCGGCACGTCCTTGCCCATCACCGACGGCGGCATGGCCTTGGTGAGCTGCTCGCCCATCGAGAAGGGGTAGCCGAGCACGCGCGAGGCGTCCTTGACGGCCTGCTTGGCCTTGATCGTGCCGTAGGTGACGATCTGCGAGACGCGGTCGTCGCCGTACTTGTCCGAGACGTAGCGGATGACCTCGCCGCGGCGGCGCTCGTCGAAGTCGATGTCGAAGTCGGGCATCGAGACGCGGTCGGGGTTGAGGAACCGCTCGAAGATCAGGCCGTGGACGAGCGGGTCGAGGTCGGTGATGCGCATCGCGTACGCCACGATCGACCCGGCACCGGAGCCGCGGCCGGGGCCGACGCGGATGCCGTGCTCCTTGGCCCAGTTGATGAAGTCGGCGACCACCAGGAAGTAGCCGGGGAACCCCATCGAGAGGATGACCTCGGTCTCGAAGTCGGCGCGCGCCCGCACCTCCTCGGAGATGCCGTCGGGGTAGCGCACCTTGAGGCCGCGGTCGACCTCCTTGATCAGCCAGGACGACTCGTCCTCCCCCGGCGGGCAGGGGAAGCGCGGCATGTAGTTGGCCGACTCGTCGAACTCGACCTCGCACCGCTCGGCGATGAGCAGCGTGTTGTCGCACGCGTCCTTGAGGTCGTACTTGTCCTCCCACAGCGAGCGCATCTCGGCGGGCGACTTGATGTAGTAGCCGTCGCCGCCGAACTTGAACCGGTTGGGGTCGGCCAGGGTGCTGCCGGACTGCACGCACAGCAGCGCGTCGTGGGCGACGGCGTCGTCGGGATGCGTGTAGTGCGAGTCGTTGGTGGCGATCGGCGGGATGCCGAGGTCCTTGGAGAGCTTGAGGAGGTCCTCGCGGACCCGGGTCTCGATGTCGAGGCCGTGGTCCATCAGCTCGAGGAAGTAGTTCTCCTTGCCGAAGATCTGCTGGAACTCCGCGGCGGACTCGCGCGCCTTGGCGTAGTCGCCGATGCGCAGCCAGGTCTGCACCTCGCCCGACGGGCAGCCGGTGGTGCCGATCAGGCCGTCTGCGTACTCGCTGAGCAGCTCGCGGTCGGCGCGGGGCTTGTAGAAGAAGCCCTCGATGCTCGACCGCGACGCCAGGCGGAACAGGTTGTGCATGCCGGCGGTGGACTGCGCGAGCAGCGTCATGTGCGTGAACGCGCCACCACCGGAGACGTCGTCGCCGCCACCCTTGTTCCAACGGACGCGCTTGCGCTCGCCGCGGTGGGTGTTCGGGGTGAGGTAGGCCTCCATGCCGATGATCGGCTTGACACCCGCGGCCCGCGCCTTGCGGTAGAACTCGTGGGCGCCGAACACGTTGCCGTGGTCGGTCATCGCGATCGCCGACATGCCGAGGTCGGACGTGCGCTCGAACATCTCCGACAGGCGCGCGGCACCGTCCAGCATCGAGTATTCGGTGTGGACGTGCAGGTGCACGAACGACGAGTCACTCGCCATGCGTGGGGGCCTCCTCGACTGGCTCCGGGCGTTGATCAGTGCGGTGTCCTACGGGTGCGACCGGGGTCGCGACGACCGGCTGCCGAGCGCCGCGGGGGCGTCGTCAGGAGGTGCCGGGGAAGGACCCCAACCCTACCTTCGCGAAGCCTACGTCCGGGGTAGGACACCCTCGACCGCGACCGACGTCGGCAGGTCGCTCAGGAGCTCGAGCGGACGACGTCCAGGGCGTGCTGGAGGTCGGCGTGGTACTCCGAGGTGAACGTCACGTGCTCCCCCGTGCGCGGGTGCTCGAAGCCGAGGCCGACGGCGTGCAGCCACTGGCGCTCCAGGCCGACGCGCGCCGACAGGGTGGGGTCGGCCCCGTACTGGATGTCGCCGACGCAGGGGTGCTTGAGCGCGCTCATGTGGACGCGGATCTGGTGGGTGCGGCCGGTCTCCAGGCCCACCTGCAGCAGGCTCGCGAACCGGTGCGCCTCGAGCGTGTCGTAGTGGGTGACGCTGGGCCGGCCGTCGGCGATCACGGCGAAGCGCCAGTCGTGGCGCGGGTGGCGTCCGATCGGGGCGTCGACGGTGCCCTGGAGCGGGTCGGGGTGGCCCTGCACCAGCGCGTGATAGGTCTTGTCGACCTCGCGCTCCTTGAAGGCGCGCTTGAGGGCGGTGTAGGCCATCTCGGACTTCGCGACGGCCATCAGGCCGCTGGTGCCGACGTCGAGGCGGTGGACGATGCCACGGCGCTCGGCGGCCCCCGAGGTGGAGATGCGGAACCCGGCCCCGGCCAGGTGGCCGACGACCGTCGGCCCGTTCCACCCCACGCTGGGGTGGGCGGCGACGCCGGCGGGCTTGTCGACGACGACGAGGTCCTCGTCGTCGTGCACGACCACCATGTCCTCGACGACGTGGGGCACGATCTCGGCGACGTCACGCTCGTGCGGGATGCTCACCTCGAGCAGCGACCCGCCGACGACGCGCTCGGACTTGGCGGGCACCGAGCCGTCCAGCTGCACGTGGGAGTCGGCGACGAGGTCGGCGGCGCGGGTGCGCGAGACGCCGAGCAGGCGGGCCAGGGCGGCGTCGATGCGCTCGCCGGCCAGTCCGTCGGGGACGTAGAAGGTCCGGGTCTCGAGCTCGACCTGGTCGCTCACTCCGACGAGTCCTTGGACGGGCCGGCAGCCGGCTCGTCCTTCGTGGGGGCGTCGGCCTTCGCGTCACCGGTCTTCGCGTCGTCGGAGACCTTGCGGCCGTCGACGCCGATGCCGCGGAACGACTGGAGCGCGACCAGGCAGGCGGCGACGACGATGCTGGAGTCGGCGATGTTGAACACCGGCCAGTTGGGCAGGGCGAGGAAGTCGATCACGTGCCCGCGCAGCGGCCCGGGCTGGCGGAACATGCGGTCGGTGAGGTTGCCGAGCGCGCCGCCGAGCAGCAGCCCGAGCGCCAGGGCCCAGACCGCGCTGCGCAGGCGTCGGGCCACGACCGCGACGACGACGCACACGACGATCGCGATCGCGCTGAGCACGATCGTGAAGCCGGTGGCCATGCCGAACGCGGCACCGGGGTTGCGGATCAGCGTGAGGTCGAGGACGCCGGGGACCACCTCGACGGGCGGACGCCCCTCGAGCCGGTCGACCGCGACGATCTTGGTGACGAGGTCGACGACGTAGACCGTGACGAGCACCAGGGCGAAGAGCCGCAGCCGACGCCTCCGGGGAGGTGCGGACGTGGGGTCCTGGGACTCGGTCCTGTCGTCGTCGCTGGGGTTCAGCGACGCTCCTCGCGCTGTTTGCATGGCATGCACAGTGTTGCACGCGGGAACGCCATCAACCTCATCTTGCCGATGGGGTTGCCGCAGCTCTCGCACTGGCCGTAGGTGCCGGCCTCGATGCTGTGCAGCGCCTTCTCGGTCTGCTCGAGCATGTCGCGGTGGTTGGCCGCCAGCGACATCTCGGAGTCGCGCTCGAGGCTGTTGGAGCCGACGTCGGCCTGGTCGTTGCCGGCGCCGTCGACGCCCCCGGCGAGGAAGTCGGCGAGGTCGCGCTCGGCGGTGGTGATCTCGCCCACCAGCCGGTCGCGGTCGGCCTCCAGCTCGCCACGGACCTCGGCCAGCTCGGCGTCGGTCCAGGGCTCCTCGTCGGCCTTGACGACCAGCGCGGTCGGCTCGGCCTTCGCGGCGGGCGCCTTCTTCGCGGCGGTCTTCCTGGTGGCGGACTTCTTGGCTGGGGTCTTGCTCTCCGCGGGCTCGCGGGGCGGGACGGTGGTGGTCACCGGCACAGTCTTCCCGGTGGTGGCCTTCTTCGCCCGACCAGCCTCCTTCTTGGCCGGTGCGGCCTTCGTCACCGCGGTCTTCTTCGCCGGTGCGGCCTTCGTCACCGCGGTCTTCTTCGCCGCGGTGGTCTTCTTCGCCGCCGCCTTCTTGGCCGGTGTTGCCTTCGTCGCGGCAGCGGTGTTCTTGGTCGCCGTCTTCTTCGCCGGCGCCGCCTTCGTCGCGGCAGCAGCCTTCTTGGTCGCCGCCTTCTTGGCCGGCGGGGACTTCTTCGCCGGCGCGGCCTTGGACGCGGCAGCGGTCTTCTTGGTCGCGGCCTTCGTCGCCGGCGCGGCCTTCTTCACCGCCGCCTTCTTCGCCGGGGCCTTCGGGGCGGACGGCGCGTGCTCGACGACGGTCTCGGTGGAGGCCCCCGTCCGACGTCCCCCGACCTTGCGAGCCGCCCCCCTCAACGCCGCCGCACCCCGTGCGACCGCGCCCTTCTTCGGCTGTGCCTTGGCCATGTCGGCTCCTTCGAGCGACCGTCGCGTGGACCGCGAAGGTCTTGTCGTGCGCGCGACACTAGGCACCAGGGCCGGTGACGGCAACAGGCCTCGCCGCTGCGCGGGAGAAAACCGGCATCCACGACGGGGTCAAACCCCGTCGCGTCGCGCTTCGGCGCCCTCGTAGGATGGGAGGAGTCGCACGGCGTCGACGGGGCCATCACCCCCGAGCCGCGGGAAGAACGGCGGGACGCCCGCTCACTAGACCCCGCAGCGACGACCTGGAGCGGGCGCCGGCACACCGGCGTCAAGGAGGGTGGTACCGCGGGAGGCGCGAGCAGCGCCGATCGTCCCTTCGTCACCGAGCCCCCGGCTCCACCGACGAGGAGATCACCGCATGGCAGCCCAGGGCTACCGTCCCGTCCCCGCGCACGTCGACCTGCCGCAGCTCGAGCGCGAGATCCTCGAGCTCTGGCGTGACGAGCGCACCTTCGAGCGCACCCTCGAGGCGGGCGCCGACGCACCCCGCTGGACGTTCTACGAGGGGCCGCCCACCGCCAATGGCGTGCCGGGCACCCACCACGTCGAGGCGCGGGTGTTCAAGGACGTCTTCCCGCGGTTCAAGACCATGCAGGGGCACCTCGTCGAGCGCAAGGCCGGCTGGGACTGCCACGGCCTGCCCGTCGAGATCGCGGTCGAGAAGGAGCTGGGCTTCAACGGCAAGCCCGACATCGAGGCGTTCGGCATCGCCGAGTTCAACGCCCGCTGCCGCGAGGCGGTCCAGCGCAACGTCGGCCAGTTCGAGCAGATGACCGAGCGCATGGGCTACTGGGTCGACACCGACGCGCCCTACCGGACGATGGACTCCTCCTACGTCCAGAGCGTCTGGTGGGCGCTGGGCCAGATCCACGCCAAGGGCCTGCTCGTTGAGTCGCACCGCGTCGCCCCGTACTGCCCGCGCTGCGGCACCGCCCTGTCCGACCACGAGCTGGCGCAGGGCTACGAGACCGTCGTCGACCCGTCGGTGTACGTCCGGTTCCCGGTCGCGAGCGGCGACCTCGCCGCCCGTCACGACGGCCTGGCGCTGCTGGTCTGGACCACCACGCCCTGGACGCTGGTCTCCAACACCGCGTGCGCGGTCAACCCCGACGTCGACTACGTCGTGGCCCGCACTGGCGACGGCGAGCTGCTGGTGGTCGCCGAGGCGCTGCGCGAGCGGGTGCTCGGCGAGGACTCCACGGTGCTCGAGACGTTCGTCGGACGCGACCTGGTGGGCACGCCGTACGTCCGCCCGTTCGACCTGCTCGAGTTCCCCGAGACCGACGCACCGGTCCACACCGTGCTGGCCGCCGACTTCGTCACCACCGAGGACGGCTCGGGCGTCGTGCACGAGGCGCCGGCGTTCGGTGCCGACGACCTCGAGCTGTGCCGCTCGTACGGCCTGCCCGTCGTCAACCCGATCGGACCCGACGGCACCTTCGACGCCGCGCTCCCGCTCGTCGGCGGGGCGTTCTTCAAGAAGGCCGACGAGGTGCTCGTCGCCGACCTCGACGCGCGCGGGCTGCTGTTCCGACACGTGCCGTACGAGCACTCCTACCCGCACTGCTGGCGGTGCCACACGCCGCTCATGTACTACGCGCAGCCCGCCTGGTACGTCCGCACGACGGCGGCCAAGGACGCGCTGATGCGCGAGAACGCCGACACCAGCTGGTTCCCCGAGACGATCCAGTGGGGCCGCTACGGCGACTGGCTGGAGAACAACGTCGACTGGGCGCTGTCGCGCAACCGGTTCTGGGGCACTCCCCTGCCCATCTGGCGCAACGAGGACGACCCGTCCGACGTCGTGGTGGTCGAGTCGCTGGCGCAGCTGTCGGAGCTGACGGGCCGCGACCTCGCCGACCTCGACCCGCACCGTCCCTTCATCGACGAGGTCACGTTCACCCGCGACGGCGTCGCGGGCACCTACCGTCGCGTGCCCGAGGTGATCGACGCGTGGTTCGACTCCGGCTCGATGCCCTTCGCGCAGTGGGGCTACCCGCACGCGCCCGGATCGGACGTCGAGTTCGAGCGCGCGTTCCCCGCGCAGTACATCTGCGAGGCGATCGACCAGACGCGCGGCTGGTTCTACTCGCTGATGGCCGTCTCGACGCTGGTCTTCGACCGCAGCTCGTACGAGAACGTCGTCTGCCTGGGCCACATCCTGGCCGAGGACGGCCGCAAGATGTCCAAGCACCTGGGCAACATCCTGCTGCCCATGCCGCTCATGGACGAGCACGGCGCCGACGCCCTGCGCTGGTTCATGGCCGCGTCCGGCTCGCCCTGGTCGGCCCGCCGCATCGGGCACACCGCGCTGCAGGAGATCGTCCGCAAGGTGCTGCTGACGTACTGGAACACCGTCGCGTTCCACGTGCTCTACGCCCGCAGCGCCGGCTGGACGCCGTCCGACGGCGGCCCGCCGCTGGCCGAGCGTCCCGTGCTCGACCGCTGGCTCGCCGACCGCACCCAACGGCTCGTCGGCGACGTCACCGAGGCGCTCGAGCGGTTCGAGACCCAGCGGGCCGGCGGCGCCGTCGCGGCCTTCGTCGACGACCTGTCCAACTGGTACGTGCGTCGCTCGCGCCGCCGCTTCTGGGCCGGCGACCCCGCCGCGCTCACCACGCTGCACGAGTCGCTCGAGGTGCTCACCCGGCTGATGGCGCCGCTGGTGCCGTTCACCACCGAGCGCGTGTGGCAGGACCTGGTGCGCCCCGTCGACGACGCCGCGCCCGACTCGGTCCACCTGTCGACGTGGCCCGTCGCCGACACCTCCCAGCTCACCGACGGCCTGGACGCGAGCGTCGCCCTCGCCCGTCGAGTGACCGAGCTGGGACGCGCGGCGCGCGCCGAGGCCAAGGTCCGCACGCGTCAGCCGCTGCGTCGGGCGCTCGTCGGCTCGGGCGCCTGGTCGCGCCTGGGCGAGGAGCTGCGCGCCGAGGTGTGCGCCGAGCTCAACGTGCAGGCCCTCGAGTCGCTCGGCGACGCCGGCGGCGACCTCGTCGACCACTCGGCCAAGGGCAACTTCCGCGCCCTGGGCAAGAAGCACGGCAAGCGCACCCCGGTGGTCGCGGCCGCCATCGCCGAGACCGACGCCGCGGCCCTGGCCGCCGCGCTGGCCGCCGACGGCCGCGCGACCGTGGTGGTCGAGGGCGAGGACGTCGAGGTGGACGCCGACGACGTCATCGTCGCCGAGCGCCCCCGTGAGGGCTGGTCGGTGGTCAACGACCAGGGCGAGACCGTCGCCCTCGACCTCGACCTCGACGACGACCTCGTCCGCGCCGGCCACGCCCGCGAGGCGGTCCGGCTGCTGCAAGAGGCCCGCAAGAACGCGGGGCTGGAGGTCAGCGACCGGATCACCGTCCGCTGGCACGCCACCGGCCCCGTCGGCGAGGGCCTGCGCGCCCACGGCGCCGAGGTGGCCGAGGAGGTGCTCGCGACCTCGTTCGACGAGGCCGCCTCGGCCGACGAGCTCGGTGCCGACGCGGTCACCGATGCCGACCTCGGCGTGGCGTTCGTGCTCGCCCGGGCCTGACGCCCGCCGAGTGGCGCAGCCCCCCCGCCGAGTGGCGCAAACCTGACGGTCTACCGGTCGGTAGCCGACGAACTTGCGCCGCTCGGCGGGAGGGTTGCGCCACTCGACGATGGGGATGGAAAGGACGCGGGGACGACGAAGGGGCACCATCCCTGGCGGGATGGTGCCCCTTCGTGTGCGCGGGTGCGTCAGCCGTGCGAGGAGTCGTCCTCGCCGAACAGCGACTTGAGGCGCTTGGGCGTGTGCTCGGTGGAGCCGCTGCTGCTGCCCGGCAGCGTCTCGCTCGGCATGGCCTCCTGGCCCTCGAGCGACGCGAGCTGCGACTGGAAGTAGTTCTTCAGGCGGCTGCGGTACTCACGCTCGAACGAGCGCAGGTGCTCGATCTCGCGCTGGAGCTCGTCGCGCTCCTTCTCGATGCGGCCGAAGGCCTGCTGACGACGCTCGGCGGTCTCGGAGTCGAGCTTCTGCGCGCGCATGCGTGCCTCGGTCTCGAGCCGGTCGGCCTTGCCGCGCGACTCGTTCTCCAAGCGCTCGGCCTTGGTGCGGGCCTCGCCGACGATGCGGTCGGCCTCGTTCTTGGCACCCTCGACGAGCTCGTCGGCGTTGTTCGTCGCGATCTCGAGCAGACGAGCCGCGGCGCTGGACGCCTCGGCGACGGACGCACGGGCCGGGGTCGGCGCGGCCGCGGCGACCACGGGGGCCGGCGTGGGCTCGGGCGCCGGGGCCGGCGGGGGCGCCTGCTGCACGACGGGCTCGGGCTCCGGCTCGGGCTCGGGGGTCGGCGCCTGGATGGCGCGCGTCTCCTCGGGCGCGGACTGGGGGGCCGGGCTGGACGAGGCGGCAGCGAGCTTGCTGCGCAGGTCCTCGTTCTCGTTGGTCAGCCGCTCGAGCTCGGCCTCGACCTCGTCGAGGAACTGGTCGACCTCGCCCATGTCGTAGCCCTCGCGCAGACGAACAGGCGTGAAACGCTTGTTGCGCACGTCCTCAGGCGTCAGCGGCATGACTTCACCTCGGCATCGTTTCGGTTGGACATGTCGCTCACACCGTACTCCGTCCGTCGGGGGGAAAAGCAATCGGACCCGCAGGTCGGCGCCGCACGTCAGGGGCGTGCGGCGCGGGTCAGAAGAAGACTCGGTTGTTGATGATCACCAGAAGGTACAGCGCGATGAGCAGCACCATCGGTGACAGGTCCAGCGCCATGGCGCCGAGGCGCACGGGCGGGATGAAACGGCGCACGAACCGCAGCGGCGGGTCGGTGGCCGAGTAGATGATCTCGCACAGGACGAGGATCGGGCCGCGCGGGCTCCACGAGCGCGCGAGCATCTGCACCCAGTCGAGGACGAACCGGGCGATGAGGATGAAGATGGCGATCCCGAGGACGAACGAGATCAGGCTGCCGACTTGTGTCATGCGGTCAGCTCTGGTTGAAGAAGCCGCCCTCGGCGAGGCGCTGCTTCTCCTCCGCCGCGACCGTGACGTTGGCCGGCGAGAGCAGGAAGACCTTGCTCGTCACCCGCTCGATGGTGCCGTGGACGGCGAACACCAGGCCGGCGGCGAAGTCGACGAGACGCTTGGCGTCGCTGTCGTCCATCTCCGAGAGGTCCATGATGACCGGGATGCCCTCGCGGAAGTGCTCACCGAGCGTGCGCGCCTCGTTGTAGGTGCGCGGGTGCAGCGTGGTGATGCGAGTCAGCTCGACCTGCGGGGCCGGTGCCGCGACGGGGCGGCGGTCGTCGAGCCTAGCGACGGGGGCGTGCTCGTCGTCGCGGACGGCGCGCACCGGACGGGCGGCCGGACGCGTGTCGCGGGCGGTCTCGTTGTCGGGCGAGCCGTCGACGTCGTCGTCCCAGCCCGCCTGCTCGACGAGGCCGAGGTACTCACCCACCTTGCGCATTGCGCCAGCCATGGTCCGTTGACCTCCGGGTCCGCGGCTCGTCGCCGCAATGCCTACACGTGAACTGCTCCGACGGACCTCCGGCCCGCGCGCTCACACTATCGGGTGGGAGCACGCTCACCGAGCACGGCGCGCCCGACACGCACGTGTGTCGCGCCCGACGCGACGGCCTGCTCGAGGTCGCCGCTCATGCCGGCCGACAGCACGTCGGCCCGGGGGTGCGCGGCCCGCACCTGCGCGGCCACCCGGGCCAGCTCGGCGAACGCCGGCAGGGGGTCGACGTCCAGCGGGGCGACCCCCATCACGCCGCGCAGCACCAGCCCGTCGGCGGCGTCGACGGCGTCGGCCAGCGCGGGCACCTCGGCGGGGTCGGCGCCCGCACGCTCGGCGGCGGCGTGCTCGTCCTCGGGGTCGTCCAGGCTCACCTGGACGAGCACCTCGACCTCACGACCGGCACGGTCGGCGCCGTTGGACAGGCCGTTGACCAGCTTGGCGCGGTCGAGCGAGTGCACGACGTCGGCGTACGACCCGATCGCCGAGGCCTTCTTGGACTGGATCGCGCCGACGAAGTGCCAGCGAAGCTCGTGACCGGCGGCGAGCACCTCCTCGCGCTTGCGCCCGGCCTCGGGGTGACGGTTCTCGCCCACGTCCGTGACGCCCAGCTCGGCCAGGAGCACGACGTCGCTGGCGGGGTAGGTCTTGGTGACGACGACGAGCGTGACCTCGTCACGGGACCGGCCGGCCGCCTCGCAGGCGGCCACCAGCCGCTGCTCGACCTCGGCCAGGCCGGCGGCGAGGTCGTCGCGGCGGCTCACGCCCGCACCCGGACGAGCGCGCCGAGCCGGCCCGACTGCTGGCCCTGACGGCGGTAGGAGAAGAAGCGCTCGTCCTCCATCGTGCACATCGAGGAGGTGTCGGCGAGGTCGGTGACCCGGACGTCGCGTCGCTCGAGCTGGGCTCGCACGCCCGCGGCGACGTCGAGGGCCGGCGTGCCCCACGAGGTGGTGGACCAGGAGGTCGGCTCGACGGCGGCGACCTCGTCGCGCATCTGCTCGGGCACCTCGTAGCAGGCGCCGCAGGCCCGCGGACCCAGCCAGCCCTCGATGCTGGTGGCCCCGAGGGCCCGCATCTGCTCGACGGCCGCACCGGCGACGTCGATGACCATGCCCGGCCGCCCGGCGTGCACCACGCCGACCACGCCGGCGGCCGCGTCGGCGAGCACGACGGGCGTGCAGTCGGCGACCCGGACGAGCAGCGCGACGCCGGGGTCGGCCGTGACGAGCGCGTCGGCCACCGGGACGGGGCCGCTCGGGGTGCGGGCGTCGACGACGGCGACGTCGCGGCCGTGGAACTGGCTCATCCGCACCACCCGGGCGGCGGGGACGTCGAACGCCTCCGCCGCCGCCCCCAGGTTGGTGGCGACCCGGTCGGGGTCGTCGCCGTTGCTCGTGCCGAGGTTCAACGACGACCACGCGCCACCGCTGACGCCGTCGTGGCGGTCGGTGAACGCGAGGTCGATCGGGCCGGTCTGCTGGTGGTACGCGAACACCCGGCCAGTGTCCCCTACCGGCTCCCTACTTCAGGAAGTCGGGGATGTCGAGGTCGTCGCCGTCGTCCTGCCGCGGGGCGGGACGCTGGAACGTGCGCTGCGCGGGCTGGCCGTTCGGGCGCTCGCCGCGGGGGCCGTCCTGCGACGGGGCCTGGCCGCCGCCGACGCCGACCGGCACGGGCTGGCGCGGACGGTCGACCTGGACGGGCGCGGTGTCCTCGCCGTCGGTGCGACGCGGCTGCTCGCCGCGGGGCTCGGGGCGCTGCGGGAGGCTCTCGCGACGCAGCGCGGGCTGCGAGGTGTCGCGACGCTTGGGCGTGCCGCCGTCGAAGCCGGCCGCGATGACCGTGACGCGGACCTCGTCACCCAGGGCGTCGTCGATGACGGCACCGAAGATGATGTTGGCCTCCTCGTGCGCGGACTGGCTGACCAGCGCGGCGGCCTCGTTGATCTCGAACAGGCCGAGGTCGGAGCCGCCGGCGATCGAGAGCAGGACGCCGTGCGCGCCGTCGATCGAGGCCTCGAGCAGCGGGCTGGACACCGCCATCTCGGCGGCGGCGACGGCGCGGTCGTCGCCGCGGGCCGAGCCGATGCCCATGAGCGCCGAGCCGGCGTCGGACATGACCGACTTGACGTCGGCGAAGTCGAGGTTGATCAGGCCGGGCGTGGTGATCAGGTCGGTGATGCCCGAGACGCCCTGCAGCAGCACCTGGTCGGCCTGCTTGAACGCGTCGAGCACGCTGACGTTGCGGTCGCTGATCGACAGCAGCCGGTCGTTCGGGATGACGATGAGGGTGTCGACCTCCTCGCGCAGCTGCTCGATGCCCTCGTCGGCCTGGTTCGCGCGGCGGCGACCCTCGAACGCGAAGGGGCGGGTGACGACGCCGATGGTGAGCGCGCCGAGCGACCGGGCGATGCGGGCCACGACGGGCGCGCCCCCGGTGCCGGTGCCGCCGCCCTCGCCCGCAGTGACGAACACCATGTCGGCCCCCTTGAGGACCTCCTCGATGTCGTCCGCGTGGTCGTCGGCGGCCTGGGTGCCGGTCTCGGGGTTGGCGCCGGCGCCGAGGCCCCGGGTGAGCTCGCGACCGATGTCGAGCTTGACGTCGGCGTCGCTCATGAGCAGCGCCTGCGCGTCGGTGTTGATCGCGATGAACTCGACGCCCTTGAGACCGACCTCGATCATCCGGTTGACGGCGTTCACCCCGCCGCCGCCGATGCCGACGACCTTGATCACGGCCAGGTAGTTCTGAGCAGCCACGGTGTGCCCTCTCGTGTCACGGGGTGTCCCTCAACTCTCACGCTCAAGTAGAGGGTTATAGTTATGTCAGGTTGCTGATGAGAGGAACGCTACGGACGCGCACGCGCCCCGCGGCGCCGACACGCGGGTGTGGCGGCTGTGAATTGCACGGATGTGGTTCGGGACGCGTCGCGGCGACGGGCACCGCCCTCACCCACCGTTGGCGACGGCGGGAATCGGCGTATGGCCGCGTGGGGTGGCCATACGCCGATTCTCCCGTCGGCAACCGCGACCGCAGGCGTCAGGTGCGGGTGGTGGGGCGGGCAGGGGCGCTGACGTCGTAGACCTTGGCGGGCACCTCGAGCAGCGGGAGGAGCACCTCGGCCTTGCGGGCTGACTGCGACGCGCTCCCCCACCGCACCTGGTCGCCGCCGCTGAGCACCAGGGTGATGGCGTCCATGCTGGAGGCCTGGACGCGCTGCACGCGCCGTGCGACCTCGGGGTCGAGGGCGGTGACGACGCGCGCGATCTCGCGCAGCGCGTCGGTGCGTGCCGACTCGCCTCCCTCGGACGTGAGGGTGACGCTGGGCAGCCGCTTCGGGGCGCTGTCGTAGGTGCGGAACAGCACGCCCTCGGTGTCGAGGCCGCGGATGGTGTCGCCCTCGCGGACGACGGCGACGGCCTGCCGCTCGCGCACGTCGACCACCAGGGTGCGCGGCCAGGCGCGGGTGACGGTGACCTCGCGGACGCGCGGCATCTGCTCGACGCGTCGCACCACGGCGTCGGTGTCGACGCGCGCGAGCGGGGTGGTGGACGCCACCGCGGCCTCGCGCCGCACGTCGGCGATCGACAGGGTGTCGAGACCCTCGACCTGCACCTGGCGGGCCGAGAGCAGGGTGGAGAAGCCCACCGCCCAGGTACCGGCCGCGAGCACCGCGACGACGAGCACGCCGACCACCCAGGGCCACCAGCGGCGCCGGCGGACGGCCTGGCGCCGACGGCGGAACCGGTCGAGGCCGAGGCCGCTCACGACCGCTCCAGCAGCCCGAGCAGAGCGGGGGCGACGGTGGTGACGTCGCCGGCGCCGAGGGTGAGGACGAGGTCGCCGGGTCGGGCGAGCCCGTGCAGCTGCTCGGCCAGCTCGGGCAGCGGACGTCCGGCGTGCGCCTCGGTGCCTGCGGGGACGGCGTCGAGGACCAGCGCGGACGTGACGGCCGGGTCGGGGTCCTCGCGGGCGAGGTAGAGGTCGGCCACCACGACGACGTCGGCGCCGCCGAGCGCCTCGCCCATCCGGGCCCCGAACAGACGGGTGCGGCTCACCAGGTGCGGCTGGTAGGCGACGACGAGTCGTCCGTCGCCGGCCAGCGAGCGCGCCGCCTCGAGGTCGCCGACGATCTCGGTGGGGTGGTGCGCGTAGGAGTCGTAGACCCGGACGCCCGCCGCCTCGCCGATGCGCTCCATCCGTCGTCGCGCGCCGGCGTGCCGTCCGAGCCCCACGGCCAGCGCGTCGAAGGGCGCGCCCGTCTCGAGACCGGCGGCCAGCGCGGCGAGGGCGTCGAGGACGTAGTGGCGCCCCGGGACGGCGAGCGTGACGGTGCCGAGCCGCTCCCCCGCGCGCTCGACGGCGAACGTGGTGCCGCCGTCGGCGGGGTGCAGGTCGGTGGCGCGGAGGTCGGCGTCGGGGGTGGTTCCCACGCCCACGACGCGCAGCCCGCGCCCGCGGGCGAGGTCGGCCAGGCGGGCCGCGCCCGGGTCGTCGGTGACGGCGACGACGAACCCGTCGTCCTCCACCCGGGCGACGAAGTCGGCGAAGGCGGCCTCGTAGGCCTCCTCGGTGCCCCAGGTGTCGAGGTGGTCGGCGTCGACGTTGGTGACGACGGCCCCGTGCGGGCGGTACTCCAGGAACGCGCCGTCGCTCTCGTCGGCCTCGGCGACGAACGGCTCGCCGTCACCCCCGGCGTTGCCGCCGAGCGTGGCCACCTCGGCGCCGATGGCGTAGGTGGGGTCGAGCCCGGCCTCCAGCAGCGCGGAGGTGAGCATCGAGGTGGTGGTGGTCTTGCCGTGGGTGCCGGCCACGGCGATCACGGACCGGCCGAGCATCAAGGACAGCAGGCCGGCCGAGCGCGGGTAGAGCCGCAGGCCCAGGCGACGTGCCTCGACGACCTCGGGGTTGTCCTCGCGGACGGCGGTGGACACCACGAGCGTGTCGACGCCCTCGACCTGCGAGGCGTCGTGGCCGACGAACGTGCGGGCCCCCTCGGCGGCGAGCGCGCGCAGCACGACGGAGTCCTGGCCGTCGCTGCCGCTGACGGGCACGCCGCGGCGCATCAGCAGCCGGGCGATCGCCGACAGCCCGGCGCCGCCGATCCCGACGAGGTGCACGCGTCCGAGCTCCTCGGGAGGCAGGACTGCCAGCGGCACCTCGAGCCTCACGACCGCACCGCCGCGAGCACCATCTGCGCGAGGACGACGTCGGCGTCGTTCGGCACCAGGCCCGAGGCGGCCCGCGACATGTGCGCGAGCCGGGCGGGGTCGGTCACGAGGCGCACGACGACGTTCTCGATCCACTCGGGCACGAGGGCGTCGTCGTCGATGAGCAGCGCTCCCCCGGCCTCGACCACGGCGTGCGCGTTGAGCGCCTGCTCGCCGTTGCCGTGGGGCAGCGGGACGAAGACGGCGGGCAGGCCCACCGACGACACCTCGGTGACGGTGTTGGCGCCGGAGCGGCAGAGCACGAGGTCGGCGGCGGCGTAGGCGAGGTCCATCCGGTCGACGAAGCCGCGCACCTGGTAGGGCGGGTCGCCGGCGACGCGCGACGGCTCGACCTCGTCGGTGCGTCCGGCGACGTGCAGCACCTGCACGCCGGCGTCGGCCAGCGCCCGGGACGCGCCCGACACCGCGTGGTTGATGCTGCGGGCGCCCTGCGAGCCGCCGGTGACGAGCAGCGTCGGACGGTCGGCGTCGAGGCCGAACGCCTCGCGTCCCTCCGCGCGGGTGGCGGCGCGGTCGAGCGAGGAGATGGCACGACGGATCGGCAGGCCGATGAAGCGGGCGTGCGCGAGGTCGGTGTCGGGGAAGCTGGTGGCGACGTGCCGGGTGAACCGGGCGCCCAGCTTGTTGGCGACGCCCGGCAGCGCGTTGCCCTCGTGGACGACGATCGGCAGCTTGCGGCGACGGGCCGCCAGGTAGGCCGGCACCGACACGTACCCGCCGAAGCCGACGACGACGTCGGGCTCCACCCGGTCGAAGACGCGGGCGGTGTCGCGGACGGCGCGGCGCAGGTTGAGCGGCAGCAGCGCGAGGTCCTTGCTCGGGCGGCGCGGCAGCGGCACCGGGGGCACCAGCTCGAGCGGGTAGCCCGCCGCGGGGACGAGGTCGACCTCGAGCCCGCGCGGGGTGCCGAGGCAGGTGATCTCGACGTCGGCGTCGATCTCGGTGAGCGCGGCGGCGGTGGCGAGCAGCGGGGACGTGTGACCGGCGGTGCCGCCACCGGCGAGCAGGACGCGAGGGGCCACGCTCAGCGCCCCCGAGCGGGCTGCGACGGGGCGGACCGACGGCGCTTGGCCGCCTTGAGCGCGGCCTGCGCGCCGGGCTCGCGGCGGGCGAACCCGACCAGCAGCCCGATGGCCACCAGGGTGGGCAGCAGCGCCGACCCGCCGTAGGAGATCAGAGGGAGCGGGATGCCGATCACCGGGAGCACGCCGAGGACCATACCGAGGTTGATCAAGGCCTGGGCGAGCAGCCAGACGGTGATGCCGGCGGCCGCGAACCGGATGAACGGCTCGGTCGTGCGGGTGGCGATCCGCAGGCCGGAGTAGGCCAGCAGGACGAACAGCGCGAGCACCACGAGCGTGCCGAACAGGCCGAGCTCCTCGCCGATCACGGCGAAGATGAAGTCGGTGTGCGCCTCGGGGAGCGTGCCCCACTTCTGCCGGCTGGCGCCGAGGCCGACGCCCCAGAACTGGCCGGACGCCAGGCCCATCAGCCCGTGCGCGGCCTGCCAGCCGCCGTCGTGGATGTCGGCGAACGGGTCGCGGAAGCCGAGCAGCCGCTTGACGCGCACCTCGTCGCTGGCCGCGAAGAACGTGACGACCGCGGCGAGCGCACCCATGAACACGACGAAGATCTTCATCGGCAGCCCGGCGACCCAGAGCAGGCCGGTGATGATCGCGAACAGCACGAGCGCGGTGCCGAGGTCGCGCTGGGCGACGACGATCATCGCGACGAGGAGGGCGACGGGCAGCATCGGGACGAGCAGGTGCTTGGGGTCGTGCAGCACCTTCTCCTTGCGGGCGAACAGGTCGGCCACCCAGAGCACGAGCGCCAGCTTGGCGATCTCGGAGGGCTGGATGGTGAAGGGCCCGCCGAAGGACAGCCAGTTCTGGTTGCCGTTGACCTCGACGCCGAGGCCCGGCACGAACGTGAGGGCGAGCAGCACGATCGCCAGCGCCAGGGCGGGGTAGGCGGCGAGGCGGATCACGCGCAGCGGCAGGCGCGAGGCGACCAGCGCGGCCGGGAGCCCGGCCGCCACCCAGATCATCTGCTTGGAGAACACGAACCAGGAGCTGCCGTAGGTCGTGTAGGAGGTGACCGAGCTGGCGCTCTGCACCATGACGACGCCGAGGGCGAGCAGCAGCGTGCCGACGCCGAGCACCAGGTGGTACGAGGTGAGCGGGCGGTCGAGCGCCTCGCGGACCGCGGCGAACCACGAGGCCGACGCGGCGCCGGGCTCGCGGGGTGGGCGACGCTGGGCGGTGGTGCTCACGCCGGGGGCCTCCTGCGGGTCGGCCGCCGGCTCCGGCGGTCAGGCTGGTCGGTCGCTGCTCTCGTCGGGGGCGGCTCCACCGGTCCGGTCCAGGACGGACCGGGCGAAGGCGTCGCCCCGTGCTGCGTAGCTGGCGAACTGGTCCATGGACGCGCATCCCGGCGCCAGCAGCACCACGTCGCCGGGGTGGGCGAGCGAGGCAGCCACGTCGGTGACGCGGTCCATGAGGTCATCCTCGCCCGCGTCGACCGTCCGGACGGGGACCTGCGGCGCGTGTCGTCGCAACGCGTCGGCGATGACGTCGCGGTCGCGCCCGATGAGGACGACGCCGCGCATCCGCTCGCTCGCCGCGAGCACGAGGTCGTCGAACGTGGCGCCCTTGGCCAGCCCGCCGGCGACCCACACGACGTGGTCGTAGGCCCGCAGCGACGCCAGCGCCGCGTGCGGGTTGGTGGCCTTGGAGTCGTCGACCCAAATGACGCCGCCGTCGGTGGCGACGGTCTCGATCCGATGGGCGTCGGGACGGAACCCGCGCAGGCCGTCGCGCACCGCGCTCTGCGGGACGCCGTGCGCCCGGGCGAGCGACGCCGCCGCGAGCGCGTTGGCGACGTTGTGGGGAGCGGCCGGGCTGATGTCGGCGACGGTGCCGAGCTCGGCGGCGCTGCTGCCGCGCTCCTCGACGAACGCGCGGTCGGCGAGCACGTCGTCGACCACGCCCACCATGCCGACCGAGGGGATCCCGAGGGTGAACCCGACCGCACGGCACCCCTCGACGACGTCGGCCTCGCGCACGAGCTCCTCGGTGGCGGGGTCCTGCACGTTGTAGACGCACGCGAGCTGGGCCTGGTGGTAGATCCGGCCCTTGGCCGCGCGGTACCCCTCGGCGCCGCCGTGCCAGTCCCAGTGGTCGGGGGCGAGGTTGAGCACCACCGCGGCCTGCGCCGACATCGAGGACGACCAGTGCAGCTGGAAGCTGGACAGCTCGACGGCCAGCACGTCGAACCCGGCGGGGTCCATGACGGCCTGGATCACCGGGGTGCCGACGTTGCCGACGGCGGCCGAGGTGAGCCCGGCGGCACGCAGCATCGCGTCGAGCATCTGGACGGTGGTGGTCTTGCCGTTCGTGCCGGTGACGGCGAGCCAGGGGGCGGCGTCCTCGTCGCGCAGGCGCCAGGCCAGCTCGACCTCGCCCCAGACCGGGACGCCGCGGGCGACGGCCTCGGTCAGCAGCGGCGCGGTGGGCGGCCAGCCGGGCGAGGTGACGACGAGGTCGACGTCGGCCGGCAGCGCGGCGGTGGAGCCGGGGCCGAGACGGATGGTGGCGCCGAGGATCTCCAGGATGGTGGCCTTCTCGACCATCGACGCGTGCTCGGACTCGTCGAGGACCGTGACCGTGGCCCCGAGGTGGTTGAGCGCGTCGGCCGCGGCGAACCCGCTGACGCCGAACCCGGCGACGACGACGCGGACGCCGTCCCAGGTCGACCGGCGGTGCAGGGCCCGGACGTCGCGCGACGACGTCATGACCCGACGACCCACTCGGCGTAGAAGATGCCCAGCCCGAGCGCGACGCACAGCCCGCTGATGATCCAGAACCGGACCACGATCGTGATCTCGGCCCAGCCGAGCAGCTCGAAGTGGTGCTGCAGCGGCGCCATCCGGAACAGCCGCTTGCCCTTGGTCGCCTTGAACCACCCGACCTGCAGGATCACCGACATCGTGATGATGACGAACAGGCCGCCGATGACGGCCAGCAGCAGGTCGGTGCGCGTCATCACCGCGAAGCCGGCCATCACCCCGCCGAGCGACAGCGACCCGGTGTCGCCCATGAAGATCTTGGCCGGCGAGGTGTTCCACCACAGGAACCCGAAGCAGGCGCCGGTGAGGGCCGCGGCGACGACGGCGAGGTCGAGCGGGTCGCGCACCTCGTAGCAGCGGGCGCCCTCGTTGAGCGCGCAGGACTGCCCGCTCTGCCAGATGTTGATCAGCATGTAGGCGCCGAACACCATGACCGAGGCGCCGGTGGCCAGGCCGTCGAGGCCGTCGGTGAGGTTGACGCCGTTGCTGGTGCCCCAGACCATCACGAGCACCCAGATGACGATGAGGACGGACGGGAGCTCCCAGCCGCGCAGGTCGCGGATGAACGAGATGCCGGTGGACATCGGGGTGACGCCGTTGCCGTCCTCGAACTGCAGCGCGAGCACGGCGAACACCAGCGCCACCGCGGCCTGGCCGGCGAGCTTGGCCTTGGACCGAAGGCCCAGGCTGCGCTGCTTGGCGACCTTGATGTAGTCGTCGAGGAACCCCACGAAGCCCAGGCCGCAGAACAGGAACAGCAGCAGCACCGCGGACGCGGACGGCGGCGTCTGGGTGATCAGCTTGGCCATCGCGTACGCGAGGACCACCGAGAGCATGATCACCAGGCCACCCATGGTGGGGGTGCCGCGCTTGGTGTGGTGCGAGGTCGGGCCGTCGTCGCGGATCAGCTGGCCGTAGTTCTTGCGGACCAGGACCCCGATGGCCAGGCGGGTGCCCAGCAGAGTGCCGAGGAGGCCGAAACCACCGCCGAGGAGGATCGCTCTCATCGGTCGTGTCCCCCCTCGTTCTGCGCGTCGTGGCCCGGGCCGTGCGGCGCGTCGAGGTCCGGCGAGGCCGGTGACGCACCCGCAGCAGTATGCCCGCCCGCGTCGAGCAGGCCTGAGGCGGCTCGCTCCAGGCCGACCGTGCGCGACGCCTTGACGAGCACCGCGTCGACCGGTGACAGGCGTGGCGCGAGCCAGTCGACGGCGGCCGCGACGTCCGGGACGAGGACGACCTCGCCGCGCCCGTCACCGGCGTCGCGGGCACCGGCGGCGACGGCGGACGCCTCGGCGCCCACCACCACGAGGTCGAGCCCCAGCTCGGCGGCGAGGCGTCCGACGCCCGCGTGCTCGGCGTCGGCGTCGGCCCCGAGCTCGCGCATCTCGCCGACCACGGCCCAGCCGCGTCCGCGGCGGCGCTCGGCCATCGTGGCCAGGGTCCGCAGGGCCGACCGCATGGACTCGGGGTTGGCGTTGTAGGCGTCGTTGACGACGACCACGCCGTCGTCGCGCTGCGCGCGCTCCATCCGCCACGCGGAGCGCGACTCGACGCCGCCCAGCACGCGGGCGACCGTCTCGAGGTCGAGCCCGACGGCGAGCGCGGCGGCCGCGGCGGCGGCGGCGTTGTCGGCCTGGTGCTCGCCCAGCAGCGGCAGCCGGACGGGCCGACGCTCGCCTGCGTGCTCGAGCACGAAGGTGGGACGCCCCTCGTCGTCGACCGCGACGTCGGACGCGCGCACGTCGGCGTCGGCACCGCGTCCGAAGCGGAGCAGGCTCGCGCGGGTGCGCGACGCCATCGCCGCGACGAGCGCGTCGTCGGCCGAGATCACCGCGGTGCCGTCGGCGGGCAGCGCCTCGACGAGCTCGCCCTTGGTCTGCGCGATCACCTCGCGCGAGCCGAACTCGCCGATGTGGGCGGTGCCGACGTTGAGCACCACGCCGACCGACGGGTGGGCGACGCCGCAGAGGTAGGCGATGTTGCCGAGGCCACGGGCGCCCATCTCGACCACCAGGAAGCGGGTGGTCTCGTCGGCGCGGGTGAGCGTCAGCGGCACGCCGAGCTCGTTGTTGAGGTTGCCGCGGGTGGCCACGGTGGGGCCGGCGGTCTCGAGCAGCTGGGCGAGGAGGTCCTTGGTGCTGGTCTTGCCCTGCGAGCCGGTGATGCCGACGACCGTGCATCCGGTCAGCCGGTCGACGACGGACGCGCCGAGCAGCCCGAGCGCGACCTCGACGTCGTCGACGACGACGCACGGGCCGTCGACGACCCGCGAGCCGAGCGTGGCGGCGGCACCCGCCTCCAGCGCGGTGGGAGCGAAGTCGTGGCCGTCGACCCGCTCGCCGGCGACGGCGACGAACAGGCCGTCGGGCTCGACGTCGCGCGAGTCGACGGTGGCGGCGCCGCGGACGACGACCGAGCCGTCGCCGTGCACCGTGCCGCCGACGACGCGGGCCAGCTCGTCCAGCGTGGTCGCGATCATCGCGCTCCCCCGGCCAGCACCTCGTGCAGGGCGTCGCGGAGCACCTCGCGGTCGTCGAACGGGTGGACGACGCCGGCGACGTCCTGGCCGGTCTCGTCGCCCTTGCCGGCGACGACGAGGCAGTCGCCGGGGCCGCAGGCACGCACGGCGGCGACGATCGCGGACGCCCGGTCGGTGCCCTCGAGCACCTCGGCACCGGAGGCGACCTCGCGGGCGCCGGCCAGCACCTCGGCGCGGATCGCGGCGGGGTCCTCGCTGCGGGGGTTGTCGTCGGTGACCACCACGAGGTCGGCCAGCTCGGCGGCGACGCGGCCCATGATCGGCCGCTTGCCGGTGTCGCGGTCGCCGCCGGCGCCGATCACCAGCACGACCTTGCCGGTGGTGACCGGCCGGACGGCGCGGAGCACCGCCGACAGCGCGTCGGGCTTGTGTGCGTAGTCGACGAACGCGGCGAACTCCTGACCGGCGTCGACCCGCTCCATCCGTCCCGGCACGCCGGGGCTGGCGGCCAGGCCGGCGACCGCGGCGGCGGGGTCGTAGCCCACCGCGGCGAGCCCGGCGACGACGGCCAGCGCGTTGAGCACGTTGAACTCGCCGGGCAGGGGCACGACGAGCTCGAGGTCGACGCCGTCCGGGCCCAGCAGCCGCGCGGTCGTGGACGTCGGACCCGGACGCAGGTCGCGGGCGGTCCAGTCGGCGTCGGCGTCGACGGCGATCGAGGTGACGGGCAGCGAGGTGGACGCGGCGAGGCGACGCCCGTGCTCGTCGTCGACGTTGATCACGGCGACGGCGGCGTGCTCGGGGGTGAACAGGGTGGCCTTGGCCTGGAAGTAGTCCTCGACGGTGGGGTGGAAGTCGAGGTGGTCGCGTCCGAGGTTGAGGAACACGGCGGCGTCGTAGACCACGCCGTCCACCCGGCCCTGGACGAGCGCGTGGCTGGAGACCTCCATCGCGACGGCGTCGACGCCCTGCTCGACCATGACGCCGAGCAGCGCGTGCAGCGCGGGCGCCTCGGGCGTGGTGAGCGCCGACCGCACGGGGCGTCCGTCGACACGGGTGCCCAGGGTGCCGACGACGGCCGGCACCGCGCCGCAGGCCCTCAGCGCGGACTGGGCGAGCTGGGTGGTGGTGGTCTTGCCCTGGGTGCCGGTGACGCCGACGGTGCGCAGCCGCCGGCCGGGGTGGCCGTAGACGGCGGCGGCCAGCGTGCCGAGGTGCCGGCGCGGCGACTCCACCACGACGAGCGGAACCCCGAGGCCGGAGCCGACCGCGGCGCCCTCGGCGTCGGTGAGCACGGCGACGGCGCCGGACGTGACGGCGTCGGCGGCGTACCGCGCACCGTGGGTGCGGGCGCCGGGGAGGGCCGCGTACAGGTCGCCGGGGCGCACGGCCGCCGAGGCCAGGGTCAGGCCCGTGACGGCGGTGTCGCCGTCGCCGTCGACGTCCGCCCCCACGAGGGCGGCGAGGTCGGCGAGCCGCACCGGGACGGTGGTCTGCGGGCGGTCGTCGAGGGGTGTCGGGTCGGTCATCGGGGACGACACTAGAGGACCCGGCCGACCAGCCGGCGACCCCGACCGAGTGCGGGCCTCACCACTCGGTCGGGGTGTCCGGCGCCTTCGTACCCGTCGGCGCGACGCCGTAGGTCTGGAGCGCGGTGGACATGATGTCGCGGAACACCGGGCCGGCCGTGACGCCGCCGCCGCCCCCGCCGGCCGGCTTGTCCAGCACGACGTACGTGACGAAGCGCGGGTCGTCGGCCGGGGCGAAGCCGGCGAACGAGACCGTGTTCTCGCCGCGGACGTAGCGACCGGTGTCGGGGTTGACGCGCCACGCGGTGCCCGTCTTGCCGGCGACGCGGTAGCCGGGGATGGCCGCCATCGGCGCCGAGCCGTCCTTCTGGGTCACCGTCTCCATCATCTGCGTCACCATGTCGGCGGCCTTCTTCGAGACCACCCGGTGCTCCTTCGGTGCCCCGGCCGGTTCGACACCGCCGTCCTTCAGGTAGCCGTTGACCAGCGACGGCTCGACGTACATGCCGCCGTTGGCGATGGCGCTGACCGCCGTGACCATCTGCAGCGCCGTGACCGAGATGCCCTGGCCGAACGCGATCGTGGCGTGGTTGGCGCGGCTCCACTGCTCGGGCTTCTTCAGCAGGCCCCGGGACTCGCCGCTCATGCCGAGGTCGGTCCGGCTGCCGAAGCCGAAGTCGCGGAGGTAGTCGTACATCTCCGCGTCCTTCATCTGCTGCGCGGCCAGGATCGTGCCGAGGTTCGACGACTTGGCGATGACGCCGGCCGCCGTGAGCTTGATGGTGCCGTGGTCCCAGTAGTCGCCGATCGTGAAGTCGTCGATCTCCATCTCGGAGGGGATCTTGATCTTCGTGGTCGGCGTGATCTTGCCGGCGTCGGCGAGCGCGGCCATCGTGACGACCTTCTGCACCGAGCCGGGCTCGTAGACGGCCTGCCAGGCCTTGGAGCCGACGTCGTCCATGTCGAACGTGCGGTCGTTGGGGTCGAAGGAGGGCGCCTGCGACATCTGCACGACCTGCGAGGTGCGGGTGTCGAGCGTGATCGCCAGGCCCCAGTCGCACTTGCAGTCGGTGACGGCCTGGGCGAGCCGACGGTCGGAGTACCACTGCAGGTCGCGGTCGAGCGTCGTGCGCAGGCCCACCCCGGCCCTGGGCTCGGTGACCGTGCTGTCGGCGAGCGGGATGCGCTCCCCCGACGGCGACGTCTCGTACGTGGCCTTGCCGTCCTTGCCCGACAGCCGGGAGTCGAAGGAGCGCTCGAGCCCTGCGACGCCCTTGCCCTTGGCGTCCACGAGACCGAGGACGTTCGCCGCGAGCTCGCCGCCCGGGTAGGTGCGCAGGGCGTCGCGCTCGGTGAAGACGCCGGCGAGCCCGGCCTTCTCGAGCGCGGACATCGCGGTGTCGGCCTCGTACGTGGGCACCTTGCGCGCGAGGTAGGCGAAGCGGGAGTTGGGCTGGCGCAGGCGGGTGACGGTGCTGAAGTAGTCGACGCCGAGGTGCTCGACGAGGATCTCCGCGATCCGGGTGGCCGAGGAGGCCGTCATCTTCGGGTCGGCGGTGATGGCGACCGCGTCGACGGACGTCGCGAGCGGTGCGCCGTTGCGGTCGGTGATCTCGCCGCGGTCGGCGTGGAGCGTCACGGTGCTGGTGCCCTCGGCCACCGCCCGGGCGGCGTACGCACCGGAGTCGATGCCCTGGAGCTGGAACAGGCGGCCGGCGAACAGCGAGAGCACCATCGCGATGACGACGAAGCAGAAGCGCAGCCGGCGCGCCGACGTGCGGCGTCCCTGGGCGAGGCGCGCGGCCTCGCCGCGGGGACGGCGGGGGCTCATCGGGCCGCCTCGCGGGCGGCGGCGAGCTTGGCTGCGGCCTCCGCCGCGCGCTGCTCGGCCAGCTGGGACGCGGTGGGCGCGGGCGGCTCGAGGCCCGGGAAGTTCGTGCCGGCCTTGGCCGGGGCCGGGTCGCCGACGACGCGGCCGTCCTTGAGCTGCAGGAACACCGGGGTCGGGTTGGGCACCATGCCGAGCCCGGCGGCGCGCCCGCCGACCTGCTCGGGCGCCTCCAGCGCCTCGACCTCCGCGCGCAGCGCCGCCTCGCGCACGGCGAGCGCGTCGCCCTTCTCCTGCAGCGCGGACAGCTCGAACGCCCGGTTCTGCATGGCGGTGTTGAGCACGAGCAACCCGACGAGCCCGGCGGCGCCGATCAGCACCACCGTCAGCACGAACGGCGTGCGGCGGACGGGGTTGCGCCGCAGCGGCGCGAGCCCGAGCCGCCTGGGCTCGGGGCGGGTGCGGGGCGCCCGCGACCGTGCGGGGCCGTTCACGACGCTCATGCCGCCTCCTCCGTGCGCTCCACCGCTCGTAGCCGCACCGACTGGGCGCGACGGTTGGTCGTGATCTCCTCGGGCGAGGCCACCTCGGCCCCGCGGGTGAGGAGCCGGAACCGCGGCTTTAGCTCCTGGGGCACCACCGGCAGGTCGGGCGGGGCCACCGACGTCGTCACCTCGGTGAACGCGCGCTTGACGATGCGGTCCTCGAGCGAGTGGTAGGCCAGCGACACGACCCGGCCGCCGAGCCCGACGCACGCGAGCGACACCGGGACGGCGCGACGCAGCACCCCCAGCTCGTCGTTGACCTCGATGCGCAGCGCCTGGAAGGTCCGCTTGGCGGGGTTGCCGCCGGTGCGCCGGGCGGCCTGCGGCGTCGCGTCGCGCACCAGGTCGACCAGGCGCCCGCTGCGGTCGAACGGCTCGTCGTCGCGCGCCGACACCACGGACGCCGCGATGCGGGCGGCGAACTTCTCCTCGCCGTAGGTGCGCAGGATGCGCACGAGGTCCTTCTCGCCGTAGGTGTTGAGCACGTCGGCGGCGGTCATGCCCTCGCCCTGGTGCATCCGCATGTCGAGCGGCGCGTCCTGGGCGTAGGCGAACCCGCGGTCGCTGCGGTCGAGCTGCATGGACGAGACGCCGAGGTCGAACAGGACGGCGTCGACGGCGCCGCGTCCGAGGTCGTCGAGGACCTCGTCGATGCGGTCGTACACGGCCTGGACGAGCACGGCGCGGTCGCCGAACGGGGCGAGACGCTCGCGGGAGCGCTCGATCGCCTCGGGGTCGCGGTCGATGCCGATCACCGTGGCGTCCGCGAACCGCTGCAGGACCGCCTCGGTGTGCCCGGCGAGGCCGAGCGTCGCGTCCACCAGGACGGCACCGGGACGGCTCAGGCTCGGCTCGAGCAGCGCCAGGGTGCGCTCGAGCAGCACCGGCACGTGGACGTCGGGCACGTGCGTCAGCCGGCCAGGTGCAGGGCGAGGCCGATCAGGCCGGCGAGCAGCACCGAGGTGCCGAGGGAGAACGCGACGACGGCGGCGCCGTCGGCGACCTCCTGACGGACGCGACGGCCGGTGCGCTCGAACGGCGTTGCGGCCTCGGGCGCGACCGCGGCCCTCGCGGGACGCCTGCGCGTCGGTGACTCGGTGACGACCGCCATCTCGACCCCTCAAGTGTGGACTGGCTGCGTGTACGGACTGCGTGCGGTGGTGCGGTGCTGGGTGCCGGCCCGGGTGACGTTCGTCCGGCCAGGTCCCTGGCCGCTCACGGTCCGATCTGGCACCGGGGAAGGTGAGCCAGAGCGGTCGATCCGGCACCGGGGAAGGTGAGCCGGAGCGTCGGGAGCGGCCGAGAGACCTCGTCGGACGACGTCTGCGGGCGCGGCGTGCTGGGCGCGTGGGGCGGGCGGTCAGAAGATGCCGGGCATCACGTCCTCGGACATCTGGGAGAAGGCCTCCTCCTGGTCGGCCGAGTACGCGGCCCAGCGGGCGGCGTCCCAGATCTCCAGGCGGTTCATGGTGCCGAGGACGACGCAGTCGCGCTCGAGCCGTGCGTACTCGCGCAGCAGGGGCGGGACGGTGACGCGTCCCTGCTTGTCGGGCACCTCGTCCGAGGCGCCGGCGAAGAAGCTGCGGGAGAAGTCACGCACCTTCTTGTCGGTGAAGGACGCGTTCTGCATGCGGGCGGTGAGCTCGCCGAAGTCGTGGGCCGTCCAGACGAACACGCAGCGTTCCCCTCCCTTGGTCAGCACGAGCCCCTCCGCGAGCTGCTCGCGGAACTTGGCCGGGAGGAACAGGCGTCCCTTGTCGTCCAGACGGGGGGTGTAGGTGCCGACGAACATGTCACCGGTCCCTGCCTCTCCCCCGTGAGCCCCACTCGGTAGGACCCGTCCTCCACTTTCCGCCACTGTACTCCACTTTGCTCCCCCAGCAACCCATCCGACCTCGACACACCGCCGTTCCGGGGCGTCGGCGCGCCCGCCCGCCCCGGCCCGTCCGGGCACGACGAGGCGGTCGCCGGCGGTGCCCACACCCGGTGCCTCGCCTGGAACGGCGGCGATCGTGGCCGGGCCGACGCGGCCGCGGCGCTGCGTGCGGCCGCCTCGGGGGCGGGCGTCCGGGAGCCGGGTGGGGCGTGGTGGAGCGGATCCGGCCCTCCGGAGGCCTGCGGGGAGGCAGGGCGGGCGCTCCACTCGTCGGGTCGTGCGGACTTGCCTTCCCTGGGAGGATCGGACGCAGACCGCGCCGTACCGGAGCGCGGCACGCCCCCGGGCGACTCACAGGCGGAGGACACCGTGACGGTCACTGGCGCGAGACGACGCACGCCCGAGGACCGGTCGGGTGATCTCGAGCGGCTGACCGCCACCGCCGACCGCCTGCAGGCCGCCGTCGAGAGCGTCGTCTCCGGCAAGCCCGAGGTCGTGCGCTCGGCCCTCACCGTGCTGCTGGCCGGCGGCCACCTGCTCATCGAGGACGTGCCCGGCGTCGGCAAGACGATCCTCAGCAAGGCCATCGCCCGGGCCATCGACGGACGGGTGCGACGCATCCAGTTCACGCCCGACCTGCTGCCGAGCGACGTCACCGGTGTCTCGATCTACAACCAGGTGACGCGCGAGTTCGAGTTCCGGCCCGGCGGCGTCTTCGGCAACATCGTCGTCGGCGACGAGATCAACCGTGCCTCGCCCAAGACGCAGTCCGCACTGCTCGAGGCGATGGAGGAGCACCAGGTCACCGTCGACGGCACCACGTACCGCCTCGACGACCCCTTCATGGTCATCGCGACCCAGAACCCGATCGAGATGGAGGGCACCTACCCCCTCCCCGAGGCCCAGCGCGACCGGTTCATGGCGCGCGTCTCGATGGGGTACCCGCCCGTCGAGGCCGAGCTGGCGATGATCGACGGCCACGGCTCGGGCGACCCGCTCGCGCAGATGACGCCCGTCTGCACCGCCGCCGACGTCGCCGAGATGAGCGCGCTGGTGCGCGAGGTGTTCGTCTCGCCCGCGGTGCGGCGGTACGCCGTCGACATCGTCACCGCCACCCGCCGCTCCCCCGAGGTGCGCCTCGGCGCGTCGCCGCGCGCCACGCTGCAGCTGGTCCGGGCCGCCCGCGCCGCCGCCGCCCTCGACCGCCGCGAGTACGTGCTCCCCGACGACCTGCAGCGGCTCGTCGTGCCCGTGCTCTCGCACCGCCTGCTCGTCACGCCCGAGACCTCGATGCGCGGCCGCAGCACCGAGCAGGTCGTGGCCACCATCGTCGGCTCCGTCCCGGTGCCCGACGACGGCCGAGCGCCCACGGGACGCTGACGTGCGCGACGCGCTCCTCGCGCTCACCGTCCGCGGACGCGCGTTCGTCGCGGCCGGCCTCACCACCACGGTCTGCGCCGTCCTGCTCGGCTTCGACGCCCTGATGCGCGTCGGCGTGCTGGCCGTCGCGCTGCCCGTCCTCACCGCGTTCTGGGTCGGCCGCGCCCGCTACCAGCTGCGCGCCGCCCGCCGGGTCGAGCCCGGCCGGGTCGCGATGGGGTCGCAGGCCCGGGTGCGTCTCGACCTCGTCAACGAGGGACGGCTGCCCGCCGGCATGCTGATGTTCGAGGAGAGGCTCCCGAAGTCGCTCGGGCGGCCACTGCGGTTCACCGTCGAGCAGGTCAAGGCGTCGTGGCACCGCACCCTGGAGTACACCGTGGAGGCCCGCGAGCGGGGCCACCACCCGATCGGCCCGCTGTCGGTGCGCGTCGGCGACCCGTTCGGCTTCATTGCCCTCACCCGGACCTTCCACACGACCAACGAGCTGGTCGTGACGCCGCGCGTCTGGCCGCTCGACCAGCTGCCGTCGGGCGCCAGCCCCACCCAGAGCGGCGAGGCCCGCGTCCGCAACTCCTCCTCGGGGTCGGCCGAGGACGTCACCGTGCGTGAGTACCGCCGCGGCGACGACCTGCGCCGCGTCCACTGGCCCAGCACCGCCCGCCTGGGCGAGCTGATGGTGCGACGCGAGGAGCGCAACTGGCAGAACCGCGCCACCGTCGTGCTCGACACCCGCGCCGGCGCTCACACCCGTCTCGGCCCCGACAGCTCCCTGGAGTGGGCGATCAGCGCCGCCGCCTCGGTCGTGGTGCACCTCGACGCGTCCGGCCACGACCTGCGCCTGCTCACCGAGCGCGCCGCGCCGTCCACGGTCACCTGGCACGAGCGCACGGCCCGCGGCAGCGACGTCGCGGGGCTCGTGCTCGACCAGCTCGCCGCCGCGCAGGCCTCCGACATCGCGGGCATCCGCGCGGCCGTCCGTGCCCTGGCCGAGGACCCCGGCCTCGTGGTCGCGGTGCTCGGCTCGCTCGACCTCTCCGACCTCGAGGAGCTGTCGTCGACCACGGGCAGCCGCACGCGGCGGGTCGCCCTGCTCTGCGACGTCGACGCGTGGTCGGGCACGCCGCGCCACCCGTCCAACGCCGAGCAGCGCGACGCCCTGCGTCGCGCCGGCTGGACGGTCGCCGTGGCGAGCCCCGGCTCGCACCCGGGCGAGGTCTGGCGCGCGGCGTCGTCGGTCTCCGAGCGCGTCGCGGGGGTGGCTCGATGAACGACGTCCGCACCTGGCCGGTCGTGCGCCTGTCCCTGTGGACCTGGGTCGCGGTCATCGGCGCCGCCGTGGCGCTCGGCCCGCTGAGCCAGTCGCAGCGGTTCCTGGTCGTCGGTGGCCTCGCCGCGGCGCTCGTCGTCGCGGTCGGCGTGGTGCTGCGCCTCGTCCGCCTGCCCTGGCCCGTGGTCGCGCTGGCCCAGGTGGTGGTGCTCGTGCTGTGGGGCACCGTCACCTTCGCGCGGTCCGACGCCACCCTGGGGTTCCTGCCCAACGGCGAGGTGCTCCGCACGTGGCAGCTGATGTTCGAGTCGACGGCGGCGCACTCCCAGGCCTACCCCGCACCCGTGCCGCGGCTCGCGGCGTTCGAGAGCTCGATCGCGTGGGCCATCGGCGGCGTCGCCCTCCTGGCCGACGTGATCGTCTCCGGCCTGCGACGCGCGCCGCTGGTCGGCCTGCTGTTCCTCGGCATCTACATGGCACCGGTGTCGGTGCTGAGCGGCGACGTCGGGCTGCTCGCGTTCGTCCCCGGAGCCCTGGGCTACGTGTTCCTGCTGGTCGCCGCCCAGCGCGACGAGGCCACCCAGTGGGGCCGCGAGCTCGACGACATCGGCCGCGAGGAGCAGGGCTCCGGCCGCGGTGCGGGCATGAGCTCGGTGGGCCAGAAGGCCGGGTTCGGCGCCATCGTGTGCGCCGTCGTGGTGCCGCTGCTCGTCCCGACGCTGTCGCCCACCTACTTCGGCACGGGCGGCACCGGCGGCGACGGTGCCGGTGGCGGCACGGTCAACGTCGACGACCCCACCCAGGACCTCAAGCGCAACCTCGGCAACCAGAGCAACGACGTGCTGGTGCGGATGACGTCCACGGGCGACGCACCGGAGTACCTGCGCATGGCGGCGCTCAACCAGTTCGACGAGGACGGCTGGTCACCGGGCCGCCGCAGCACCGAGGACCTCACGAGCGTCAACGGGGTGCTGCCGACCGCCGACGGGCAGTCGGCCGACGTGCCCACCACCACGGGCAGCTACGAGGTCGAGGTCACCGACCGCCTCGCCACGAAGTGGCTGCCGGTGCTCTACGCGCCCACCACCGTCGACGTCGACGGCTCGTGGCGGTACAACCGGCGCGCCGGCGACGTGGCCGTCAACGGGGGGCGCGGTGCGCAGACGGACTTCCGCTACTCCTTCTCCGCCGAGGTGCCCGAGCCCTCGGCCCGCGAGATGCGCAACGCACCCGATCCCGGCTCGACCCTCGAGAGCATGACCGAGCTGCCCAGCGAGACGCCCCGGGTGCTGATCGACCGCGCCGAGCAGGTCACCGCCGGCGAGGACACCGACTTCGACAAGGCCATGGCGCTGCAGCGGTGGTTCCGCTCCGAGGGCGGGTTCGAGTACGACGTGCGCCCGCGGGCGGGATCGACGTACGAGACTCTGGCGCGCTTCGTCTCCGACGACCGGATCGGCTACTGCGAGCAGTTCGCCGGCGCGATGGCCGTCATGGCCCGCGCCGAGGGCATCCCCGCCCGCGTCGCGGTGGGCATGCTGCGGCCGGAGGAGGACGGCGACCAGTACGTCTTCCGCGGCACCGACATGCACGCCTGGCCCGAGCTGTACTTCGAGAACGTCGGCTGGGTGCGCTTCGAGCCCACGCCCGGCGGCAGCGGCTACGGCGCCCCCGACTTCAGCGCGCAGCCCACCGAGACCGCGCCCACCGAGACGCTGACCGAGTCGGCCCCCACCGCGGCTCCGACGTCGCAGAACACCCGCGAGACCGCCGGCCAGTTCGCCGACTCCGGCGCGACCTCGGGCGGCGGACCGTGGGGCACGATCGCCCGCGGCACCGCGCTCGGCCTGCTCGGCCTCGTGCTGCTGGGCTCGCTGCCGTTCCTGCTCGGCGCGCTCGTCCGTCGACGTCGCTGGAGCCGTGCGACCACGCCGGCCGACCGCGCCGAGGCGTCCTGGCGCGAGCTGCAGGACGCGGTCCGCGACCTCGGTGTCGCCTGGGACCCGGCGCTGACGCCCCGCAACGTCGGCCGTGCACTCGGGCACCACCTCACCGGCGCCGACCGCGAGCCCCGCGAGGCGCTCGACCGGGTGGTCGCCGGCGTGGAGCGGGCCCGCTACGCCGAGCGGTACGACGGCGACGACCTGCGTCCCGACGTCCGCACGGTCACCGAGGCGCTCGGCACGGGCCGGTCACGCTGGGCCCGTTGGCGCGCGCGCTGGATCCCCACCGCCTGGTCCCGCGGCCTCACCGCCGGCACGGGTCGCCCGACCCGTCGTCCCGGCGGTCGCCTGCTCAGCCTTCGCGAGCAGGACACGCCCTGACCGGTGAGCCCAGCCGCTCCCACCGGCGGGCGGCGACGCCGTCGTCCGAGCAGAACCCCGAGCCGCTGGACTTGAGGCACAGGAGCCCGAGCAGCCGGCCCTCGGCGTCCACCACCGCGCGTCGACGCTGACCCCGCACCACCATCTCGGCGTGCACCACGGCGAGCGGCTCGTGGACGCCGACGGTCCGGTCGACCAGCGTGGCGTGGCGCAGCGCCGGCTCGGACGGGGAGCCGGCGGCCTCGAGGTCGCCGCGGTCGAGGGTGCCGACGAGCCGGTGGCCTGACACGAGCAGGAGCAGGTGTCGGTGGGGGTCGGCGAGCGCCGTCCACGCCGCCTCGACCGTGACGTCGGGCCCGTGGGTGGCGGGCCCGGTCAGCATCGCCTCGCCGACGGTCCGGCGGTCGGGCACGGCGCCGTCGGGGGACGGACGGTCGTCCTCCCGGGACCGTGACCGACCAGCAGGTGCCATGGACCCATTCTCCCCGCCTACGGTGCCCGGACGCAGGACGACCCGCACCGTGACGGTGCGGGTCGGGCTGGTGACGGGTACCGGGTGCTGCCGGCGTGTCAGCGCTGGTCGTCGTCGCGACGACGCTTCCAGCGCTCCTCCATGCGGTCCATGAACGACTGGCCCGGCTGGGAGGGGCGACGCTGGCGCTGGCGCTGCTGACGCGGCTGGCGCGACGCGGCGGGCCGGTGGATGGGCGTGACGCCCTCTTGCGGGTGCTCGTCGTCGCCGTCGTCCATGCCGAGGCCGGAGCGCCACGCGTTCAGGAAGACGTAGGTCGCGCCGAGCATCACCACGAACCCCACGACGCCGACGACGGTGATCGTGGAGATCACGCCGACCATCAGCAGCGCGACGCCGCCGAGGAAGGCGAGCACCGCGACGATCGCGCGGCGCCGGTTGCGCGCGCGGAGCTTGGAGCCGCGGAGAGCGGAGGCAAGGCTGGGGTCGTCGGCTGCGAGCGCCTGCTCGAGCTGGTCGAGCAGCCGCTGTTCTTCCTCGGAGAGCGGCACGTTGCCTCCCGTGTGCGTGGCGTGGACCTACAAGTTCCCCATCGCAGTTCGAGCCGCAGGGGTTCGGAACGCGCTGTCGTCCACAGTCTAGGCAGGCATCGTCAGCCACGAAACCCGAGTCGCACAACTGGTGACCAGGCCGTGACCCGGACGCCCCGCGCGGGGCCCGTCGACGGGCCCGGTGACGACCTCGTCACGACTCCCGCAAGGGTGCAGACCGCGACCCCGATCGCGGTTACGCTGTGCCCGACGCCGGGCCCTCCGCCCGGCACTCGCGCGTGCGGGGGAAGGATTTTCGATGCGACGACTCATGCTCGGCGGGCTGGCGACGGCCCTCCTGGCCGCGACCCTGATGGCGGTCCCCGCCTCGGCCGCGACCGGCGGCGCCTCGGCGGCGGCCAAGGCCTCCTCGGGCGACACCTACCTGCGCAAGGCGTTCACGCGCGAGCGCACGGCGCCGGGCGACCGCGACGTCTCCCCCACGCGCATCAAGCACGTGCGCGAGCTGCAGTACCGCCTGCGCTGGGCCGGGGTGTTCAAGGGCGGCGTCACCGGCACGTACGGCCCCGCCACCACCAAGGCGGTCAAGAAGTTCCAGAAGCGCGTCGGCCTGCGCCCCAGCGGCGTCGCCAACCACTCGACGTGGCGCAAGCTGGTCAAGAAGACGGTCCGTGCCAGGTCGTCGATCCCCAAGCGCTGCAAGTCCAAGGGCTGGAACGCCTGCTACGACCGCAAGCGCCACCGCGTCACGCTGTTCCGCAACGGCACGCTGCACAACGAGTGGCTGGTGCGCGGCGGCGGCACGGCGTACAAGACGCGGATCGGCGACTACAAGGTCTTCCGTCGCAGCAAGAACCACGTCAGCACCATCTACGAGACCAAGATGCCCTACGCCCAGTTCTTCTCCGGCGGCCAGGCGCTGCACGCCTCGTACTACATGGTCGACCCGTTCTCCGGTCACAGCCACGGCTGCGTGAACATGTACATCAAGGACGCCAAGCAGCTGTGGAACCTCACCTCGAGGTCGACGCTCAAGGTGCACGTGTACGGCGCCTGGAGCTGACGCCCACCTGACCCACCGGCCCCGCCGGCGGCGCCCCTGCGGGAGGTGCCGCCCGCGGGGCCGTCCGCGTCCGGCGTCAGCGCCGGGTGGCGAGCACGTGGTGCTGCGAGGCCACCGCGCCGAACGCCTCGACACCGGCGACGGCCCGCTCGAGGTCGGCCAGCGCGTCGCGCCCTCCGTGGGCGCCGTCGACCAGACCGCTGGGCACCAGGTCGCTGAACACGCGCACGGCGTCGGTGCGGGCGACGTCCAGGCCGGCCGCGACGACGAGCTCCTCGACCTCCTCGCGGGTGAAGCGGCGCGGACCGTCGGCGCGCAGGTCCCACGTGACGTGGTCGACGTCGAGCAGGTGGCGGGCGCGGTCGAGCTCGCCGGCGAGGGCACGGCCGAGGACGGCGGCGTACCTGCCGGCGACGACCACGCTCAGCGCCCCGCCCGGGCGCAGCACGTCGCGGAACGCCGCCAGGGCCTCGTCGGGTCGCTCGACGACCTCGAGGACGCCGTGGCAGACGACGACGTCGGCGTGCCCGGCCCCGAGCTGGTCGACCAGTCCGACGGCGTCGCCCGCCACGCCGACCAGGCGGTCCTGCACGCCGGCCTCGGCGGCACGTCGCTCGAGGGCCGCCAGGGCGTCGGGGCTGGGGTCGACGACCGTGACGTGGTCGCCCGCCTCGGCAATCCGCAGCGCGAGCCCCCCGGTGCCGCCGCCGACGTCGACGACCCGCAGCGGCTCGTCGCGGTCGGCTCGACGCTCGTCGAGGACGGCCCTCAGGGCCTCCCACACCACCGCCGCGCGGTCGTGCCCACGTCCGGCCTGCTGGGTGCGTCGCATGGGCCAGACGCTACCGTGCGCGACCGACCCGGCGGGGGTCCCGTCCCGGTGGCACGGGGGTCGTCGCACCACCGGGACGCGTCGAACATGCGTTCGACCAGACCACGGTACGCGCCACGCACCCGGCGGACGCGCTCCCGCACCCGGCGTGTCGTCCCGTCGACCCGCCTCTACGATCGCTTCCATGCCCGACGTCGCCCAGCACCCCCGTGTGCGCATCGTCGCCGAGGCGCTCGCCTCGCTCGGCGCCACCGGCTCGGTCACCGTCCTCCCCGACTCCGCACGCACCGCGGCCGAGGCCGCCGTCGCGCTCGGCACCGAGGTCGGCGCGATCGTCAACAGCCTGGTCTTCGACGCCGGCGGCACGTGCGTGCTGGTGCTGACCTCGGGCGCGCACCGCGTGGACACCGACCACGTGGCCGCGACGCTCGGCCTCACCTCGCTGGGACGCGCGACGCCCGACTTCGTGCGCGAGCACACCGGCCAGGCCATCGGCGGCGTCTCGCCGGTGGGCCACCCGTCCCCGGTCGCGACGTACGTCGACCGGTGGCTCGGACGCCACGAGACGGTCTGGGCCGCGGCGGGCCACCCGTACGCGGTGTTCCCCACCACCTTCGACGAGCTCGTCGAACTCACCGGCGGCACCCCGGTGGACGTCGTGCCGCAGCCCTAGTAGGTGCCGGTGCGGAACGACGGCTCCGGTGCGGAGCCGCGTGACTGGGCGCGCGCGGCCGCCTGACGCCGACGCTTGGCGGTGTACATCCGCTGGTCGGCGGTGTCGCGCAGGTCGTCGAGGTCGAGGTCCTCGGAGGTGCTGGCCGCCCCGAGGCTGACGCTGAGGTCGCGCAGGTGCTCGGGTGCGCCGTCCTGGGCGAGCGCGGCGACCGCGCCCAGCAGGCGCTCGGCGACGTGGTCGCAGTCGGTCCTGTCGGTGCCGCTGAGCACCACGACGAACTCGTCGCCACCGACCCGACACACCAGGTCGATGCCGCGGGTCTGGGCGAGCACGACGTCGGCGACCGCGCGCAGGGTCTCGTCGCCGGGGATGTGCCCGAAGCGGTCGTTGATCTGCTTGAAGCGGTCGACGTCGAGCGTGATCATCGCGACCTCGCCGCGCTCTGCAGGGTGGGCGTCGCGCAGCGTGGCCATGGTCTCCTCGAACGCCCGCAGGTTGCCGACGCGGGTGAGGGGGTCCTCGCGAGCCGAGCGGTGCTCGTGGTCGTGGCGCCGTCGCATCTCGTCGGCCGACAGCGCCCGGCGCATGGACTCGAACCGGCTGATCCGCTGCGACCACCAGCTGCGGGCGATCACGCGGGCGTACTGCAGGCCGGACTCGGCCGACGCGTCTCCACCCGCGGCAGCCAGGAGCAGCGCGGTGTGCCGGACGTAGGCCTCGCTCTGCGGCTGGCCCTGCGGGGGCAGCGCGTCGACGGCGCTCTGGGCGACGGCGCGGGCCCGGTCGCTGTCGCCGAGGGCCTCGAGCACCTCGGCGAGCCGGGCGGCGTGCGGCGACCAGCCCTCGGCCAGGCCGAGGGCCACGAGCTCGTCCAGCGCCAGCTCGAGCGCCTCCCGCGCGGCCGCGGGGTCCTCCTCCCACCCGGCCGACAGCCGGAGCATGCGCGAGAGCAGCACGAAGAACGGCTCGGCGTGGTCCTGCTCGGCGACGTCGACGGCCTCGGCGGCGAGGGCCGCGGCGATGTCGCGGTGCGTGTGGACGTCGCCCACGTGCTCGTCGACGGCGAGCTGGGCCAGCTCGTCGGCCCACCACAGGTGGGTCAGGGCGAGGTTGTAGAGCGGGATCATGCGGGTCTCGCGCAGGCCGAACGGATCCTGCGGGGCGTCGAGCGCGGCCTCCTGGTGCGGCAGCGCCAGCTCGAACAGCCTCTGCGCGCTGTAGGCCTGTCCCAGGCCGGTGTGCCCCCACGAGCGCAGGCTGGGGTCGGTGGTGCGCTTGAGCGCGTTCTCGGCGGCGAGGAGGTCCTCCAGCACGCCGGCGTCGGTGGCGGAGGGCACGCGCGACTCGACCCGCAGCGTCAGCGCGAAGGTCTCCCACCCCGGGGCGTCCACCGAGCGGGCGGTGGCGACGCACCTCTCGGCCAGCGTCGAGACCGCCTCGCGGTCGCCCGCCGCGAGCGCGGTGAAGGCATGGACGCCGAGCAGCGCCGCACGGGCCTCGGACGGGGCGTCGGGCAGGATCTCGTCGGCCGTGCGAAGGTGCTCGAGGGCGTCGTCGACACGACCGACCTGGGCGGACGTCATGGCCTGTCCGAGCACGAGCGCGACGGAGTCGTCGAGCGGCACGACCACACCGTCCCTTCCCGTGCGTCCGAGTCATGCGCGGTGCCGGCGGACGGCCGGCCCCGTGAGGTCGGCATCAGTTAACTGGGTGTTGCGCTTGCGCGCCACCGGGGCCGTCCCTGGTGTGACGGGGAACGCGCACGCCCCCACCGCCCGAATACAGTGGCCGCGTGGGCCGTGTCGTCGTCGTCGGTGGAGGTCTCGCCGGGACGTCGGCGGCGGTCCGTCTGGCCAAGCTCGGGCACGCGGTGCGGCTGTGCGAGGCCACCGGCCGGGTCGGCGGGCAGCTGCTGCCCCGCCGGAGCGACGACCACGACTTCGACCTCTGGCCCGCGTCGTTGACGATGCCGGCCACCCTGCGCGACCTGTTCCGCAAGTCCGGCCGACCGCTCGACCGCGTGGTCGACCTGCACCACCTCGTGCCGGGCCGTCGTCACCTGATGCCGGGCGGCGTCGTGCTCGACCTGCCGATGGGTCGTCGCGGCGACCAGGTGGACGCGATCAACGTCGCGCTGCCCGGTCAGGGCGAGGTCTGGGCCGGCTGGCTCGACGGCCGCACCGACGCGTGGGAGGCGCTGCGGCGCACCACCCTGGACCGCCGGCTCGCCGGGCGGTCCGACCTCGACAAGGCCGCCTGGGCGGCGCTGCGGCCGCGACGGACCCTCGCCCGGGAGGTCCGGCGGGCGCTGCGCGACGACTCCCTGGCGAGCCTGGTGGTCGACCCGGTGCGTGCCGACGGCGACGACCCGCGCGCCGTCCCCGCGTACACCTCGGTGAGCCACCTGGTGGAGCGCAGCTTCGGGCGGTGGCGCGTCGACGGCGGTGCGCCGGCGCTCGTCGCGGCCCTCGAGACGCGGCTGCGCGAGCGCCGGGTCGAGGTGCTGCTCGGCGTCCGCGCCCACCGGGCCGTCGTGGGTGACGGCGCGGTGCGCGGCGTCGAGACCGACGACGGCCTGCTCGAGGCCGACGTCGTCGTCTGGGCCGCGCCCGACCCCGATCCGGACGCGTCGTCGGGCGTCCCGCGCATGCCGGCGGCCCGCACCCTCGTCCGGCTCGCGCCGGGGGTGGAGTCCCTGCCCGCGGAGGTGCTCGTCCACACCGATCCCCCGCTGCGGCTCTGGGCGTCGTCGTCCGACCCCGAGGGCTCGCGCTGCTGGACGATCGCGCACCGCACCCAGGGGGGCGAGGACGTGCTGTCCGCGCTGGCCCGGGTGGGGCTGGACGTCCGCGCCCACGTCGAGCACCGCGAGGACCTCTCCCCCGTCGACCTCGTGCGGGCCCACGGCGCCGCCGCCTGCGGCTGGCACTGGTCGGGCTGGCGCTCGGCGTTCGATCGGCCCGGCGTCGGCGAGACCGTCGACGGCCTGCTCACCGTGGGCGTCGACGCCCACCCCGGCCCCTCGCCCGAGCTCGTGCTGATGGGCACCGCCGCCGCGGCCGAGGCCGTCGGCAAGGCCTGACCCGCCTGCTCTCCCCCCGGTCAGCCGAGTGGCGCAAACCCGGGCCGACACGCCGGACGAGAGCCCGATGTTGCGCCGCTCGAGTCGGGTTCTGCGCCGCTCAGCAGGTGGGTGGGGCGGTCAGCCCCGACGACGCCACTCGGCGCGCAGGCCCTCGACGACGGTGCTGCAGTAGTGGCCGTCCTCGCACTCGTCGGTGTCGGTGACGCAGGCCGCGACGGCGAGCACGAGCACCGAGATGAACGAGGCCCACCAGGCGGCGGTGAAGCCGGCGACGGCGTGCACCGAGCGCGGGTCGAGCAGGTAGGCGACCGTCAGCAGGCCGAACGAGACGAGCGCGACGGCGAGGGCCGCGAGGACCGCCAGGCGGAGCAGCCGACGTCCGCGTGCGACGCCCTGCGTCGTGCTGTCGCTGCCGACCGGTGCTCGTCGCACCGACCCCGTGATGGCCATGGGTCCATGGTGGCACCGCGGGCGCGCCACGTTCGGGATTGACGGCTTTTCGTGCCGTGTCTCGATGATTCCGTCCCCGGAAGGCCCCGGGTCGACGGACTCAGCGGCTGGCGAGCGCCAGGTCGGCGTAGATCTGACGCGTGGCCCGCGAGCGGTTCAGCGTGTAGAAGTGCAGGCCCGGCGCACCCTCGGCGAGCAGGGTCTCGCACAGCTCGGTGGCGATCTGGGTGCCCTCGGCGCGGACGGCGGCCGCGTCGTCGCCGACGGCCTCGATGCGTGCCGTGACGTCCGACGGCACCTCGGCGCCCGACAGCTCGGCGAACCGCTGGATCTGCGAGAGGTTGGTGATCGGCATGATGCCGGGGAGCACCGGGATGTGGCAGCCGTACGAGCGCGCCCGCTCGACCAGCGAGAAGTAGTCGTCGGCGCGGAAGAAGAACTGCGTCACCGCGAACTCGGCGCCTGCCTCGGCCTTGGCGGCCAGCACCCGCGCGTCGTGCTCCAGGGACTCCGCGCCGGGGTGCTTCTCGGGGAACGCCGCAACCCCGACGCAGAAGCGTCCGAGCTCGCGGAGCATCTCGACGAGGTCGACGGCGTGGTCGAGACCGTCGGGGTGACGCTCCCAGTCGGCGGTGGGACCGCCGGGCGGGTCGCCCCGCAGGGCGAGGACGTTGCGCACGCCCGCGGCGGCGTACTGGCCGATCACACGGCGCAGCTCCTCGCGCGACTGGGCGACGCAGGTGAGGTGGCCGACCGGGTCGAGGGTGGTCTCGCTGGCGATCTGCTCGGTGATGCGCACGGTGCGGTCGCGGGTGGACCCGCCCGCGCCGTACGTGACGGACACGAACGACGGACGCAGGGCCTCGAGCTCGCGGATCGACCGCCACAGCACCCGCTCGCCCGCGTCGTCGCGGGGCGGGGAGAACTCGAACGAGAACGTCGGGGAGTCGGAGGCGAGGACCTCGCGCAGCGGCTGCGGCATGCCTCCATCGTACGAGCGCGCACGATCCGCACCGGTCCGTCCGAGGACCGTGGTGGCCGGGACCGTGACGCACGCCACCCCCGACGGGGTCCTAGGCTCGTGACGTGGAGCAGCCTGCGCGTCCGTCCCTGGTGTCCGGCATCGACGCGGCCCTGACCGACTTCCTGGCCCGCCGCCGCCTCGACCTCGCGGGGCTCGGGCCCCGCATCCACCCGCTGCTCGACGCCGCCGGCCGCGCCGCCGACGGGGGCAAGCGTCTGCGCGCCCTGTTCTGTCACGCCGGCTGGGTGGCGGCCGGCGGCGACCCCGACGACGCGGCGCTGCTGCGGGCGTCCACCGCCTTCGAGTGGCTGCAGGCCAGCGCGCTCGTGCACGACGACCTGATGGACGGCTCCGACACCCGCCGCGGCCGCCCGTCCGCGCACCGTGCCTTCGAGGCCGACCACCGCGGCGCCGCCTGGGCCGGCGACGCCGAGCGGTTCGGCGCCGGCGGCGCGATCCTGCTCGGCGACCTGCTTCTCTCGTGGGCCGACGAGGCGTTCCGCGGCGCCGGACTTCCGCTCGAGGCCACCGCCCGCGCCACGCCGTACCTCGACTCGTGCCGCTCCGAGGTCGTGTGCGGCCAGTTCCTCGACCTCGCCCAGCAGGCGCGGGGCACGCACGACGTCGACGAGGCGATGCGCGTCGTGCACTACAAGGCGGCGACGTACACCGTCGAGCGTCCGCTCCAGGTGGGCGCGGCCCTCGCGGGAGGCTCCGACGAGCTGCTCGGAGCCCTCTCGGACTTCGGTCTGCCGCTCGGCGAGGCCTTCCAGCTGCGCGACGACCTGCTCGGCGTCTTCGGCGACCCCGCCGTCACCGGCAAGCCCGCCGGTGACGACCTCCGCGAGGGCAAGCACACCGTCCTCGTCGCCCGCGCCCACGCCGCCGCGGACGCCGACCAGCGCGGCGTCGTCGACCGACTTCTGGGCGACCCCGACCTCGACGCCGACGGCGTCACCCGGCTGCGCGACGTGATCGAGGCGACCGGTGCCCGCCAGGCCGTCGAGGACGACATCACGCGTCTGGAGTCGGCTGCCGACGCGGCCCTGGCCCTCGTGCCGGTGGCCTCCCCGGCCGGGCGTGACCTGCTCGCCGACCTCGCGGCTCGGGCGACGCGTCGGGTGGCGTGAGCGGTCGTCCTGACGTCGGGTGCGGCGCCGCTGGGGTGCTCGCCGACAGGCGGCTACGGACGGGCGGGCGCGTCGTCCTCGATGCGGCCGACTGACCGTCTCGGTGGGTGGACCACCGGGTCCCACCAGCCCCAGCCGTCACACCGACCATGGCAAACAGGTGCGAACCACGGTGAATTCACCATGGTTCGCGACCGTTTGCCGTGGTCGGCGCAGTCACCGTGTCGCCGATCGAGATCCGCACCCGGCCGCGGCCCCCAGCGCCGGCCAACCCCGTCCGTAGGCGCGCCCTTCGACGCGCGAGCACCCCGACGGAGAGCCGCGCTGCCTACGAACCGGCCCCTCGACGCATGAACATCTCGGGTGCGGCGCCGCTGGGGTGCTCGCCGACAGGCGGTTACGGATGGGCAGCCGCGTCGTCCTCGAAGCGGCCGGCTGACCATCTCGGTCGGTGGACCGACCCTCACCACTGACCCCAGCCGTCACACCGACCATGGCAAACAGGTGCGAACCACGGTGAATTCACCGTGGTACGCGAACGTTCGCCGTGGTCGGTGCAGGAACCGTCTCGCCGATCGAGACCCGCACCCGGCCGCGGCCCCAGGGCGCGCGAACCCCGTCCGTAGGCGCGCCCTCCGACCCGCGAGCACCCCGACGGAGAGCCGCGCAGGGCACCGGCAGCGAGCTAGAAGGCCAGCGCCTGAGCCCGGCGGCGCACCTCGCGACCACGGTCCTCGCGGAGGGCGTCGATGGGGCGGCCGGGGAGGGTCTCGTCGGGGGTGAAGATCCAGACCGCGGCCTCGAGGTCGTCGTAGCCGGCGTCGGCCATGAGCGTCAGGAGCCCGGCGAGGCCCTTGACGACGGCGGAGTCGACGAGGCACTCGGCGGGGACGCGGGGTGCCCGGCCGGCGGGCGTGCGCACCGCGATCAGCTGCCGCTCGCTCGCCCACTGGCGGATGCGGTTGGGGCTCGTCCCGAGCTGCTCGGCCGCCTCGGCGAGGCTCAGCCAGGAGGGGACGAGGTCGTCGAGGACGGCCCCGGGGTCGCTCTCAGGGGTCTCCGAGGTGCTCATGGGCACCAGGGTGGCACGCGGGTGAGGTCGACGATGCCCGGGGTGGTGGGCCCCGCGGCCTAGAATGGCGAGGGTTCGACGGGTCGGACGCCATCGGGGCGGTCGCCACGAGCCCTCTCCCGCGCGGAGCCACCCAGGAGGACCGGTGTCGATGACGAGCAGCGAGACCCTCGTGGGCCGCCTGCTCGACGGTCGCTACCGGATCGGCGAGCGCATCGCCCGCGGCGGCATGGCCAGCGTCCACGTGGGCACCGACGAGCGGCTCGACCGCGTCGTCGCGATCAAGATCATGCACCGCGACCTCGGTGACGACGTGCAGTTCACCGCCCGCTTCGTGCAGGAGGCCCGCTCGGCCGCACGCCTGAACCACCCGAGCGTCGTCTCGGTGTTCGACCAGGGCGAGGACCAGGGGCTCGTGTTCCTGGTCATGGAGTACGTGCCGGGACGCACGCTGCGCGACGTCATGCGCGCCGAGACCCCCATGGCTCCCCGCCGCGCGCTCACCCTGCTCGAGCAGCTGCTGGTGGCACTGGCCGTCGCGCACGAGGCCCGCATCGTGCACCGCGACGTCAAGCCCGAGAACGTCCTCATCGCCCCCGACGGCCGCGTCAAGGTGGCCGACTTCGGGCTGGCGCGGGCCGTGTCGGCGTCCACGACGTCGGCCACCACCGGCGTGCTCATCGGCACCATCTCGTACCTGGCGCCCGAGCTCGTCACCAACGAGGGCGCCGACGCGCGCACCGACGTCTACGCGTGCGGCGCCGTCCTCTACGAGATGCTCACCGGGCAGAAGCCGCACCGCGGCGAGAGCGCGATCCAGGTCGCGTACAAGCACGTGCACGAGGACGTGCCGCCCCCGTCCGCCGTCGTCCCGGGCATCCCGCCCTACCTCGACGCGCTCGTCGCGCGGGCCACCGCTCGCGACCGGCACCAGCGCTCGGCCGACGCGCACGTGCTGCTGCAGCAGGTGCGCCAGACGCGCAGCGCGCTCGACCAGGGCCTGGCCGACGACGTCGAGCTCACCCAGGACCTCACCCCGCACCGACTGCTCGGCCCCCTCGCCAGCACCACGTTGCCCGAGAGCATCGAGACGCTCCGTCCGGCCGCCGACGCCACCGGCGACGAGACCGTGCTGGTGCACCCGGGCCGCGACGACCTCGACGACCGCTTCGACACCGTCCCCCGCGACACCGCCCCGCACCAGACGCTCCCGGCGGCCGCGTCGCCCACCGAGGTCACCTCGCCGGTGCAGCGCACGCCCGTCCCCCCACCGCCGGGCGACCGGGCGGTGCTGCCGTCGCCGTCGTCGCCCTACCGGCCCGAGCGACGCCGCCGCGGCGCGATCCTGCTGGTCCTCGTCATCGTCCTCGCCGTGCTCGCCGCGATCGGCGGCTGGTACTGGGGCGTCGGACGCTACGAGCAGACCCCCGACCTCACCGGCATGGCCGTCGCCCAGGCCACCAACGACGCGAGCGGCGCGGGCTACGCCCTCGACGTCGACCGGCAGGCGTTCTCCGAGACGGTGCCCGCCGGCGCCGTCATCTCCACCGATCCCTCCCCCGGCGGCAAGATCCTCCCCGACGACACCATCTCGGCGGTGGTCTCCAAGGGCAAAGAGCGCTACGCCGTGCCCGACCTCTCGGGCCGCAGCCAGCAGGACGCCGAGCGGGTGCTCGCCGACCTGAACCTCGAGGTCGGCGACCGCGAGCCGCGCTACTCCGAGCGCGTCCCCCGCGACGAGGTGATCCGCACGGCCCTCGACACCGGCACCCAGGTCAAGCGCGGCACCGAGATCGACCTGTACGTGAGCCGAGGTCGGCGTCCGATCGAGGTCACCGACTACGTGGGCAAGCCCGCCGCCCAGGCCGTCGCGGCGCTCGAGGACAAGGGCCTGGAGGTGCAGACCCGGCGGGCGTTCGACGCCGAGGTTCCCAAGGACTCGGTGGTCTCGCAGGACCCGAAGGACGGCACGCTCTACAAGGGCGACACCGTGCGCCTCGTCGTCTCCGACGGCGCCGAGCCCGTCGACGTGCCCCAGGTGGTGGGCCGCAGCGAGGCCGCCGCGCGCAAGGAGCTGGAGAAGAAGGGGTTCGAGGTCGAGGTCGACCGCGACACCTCCTACGTGGGCCTGGGCTTCGTCGTGCGCCAGGACCCCGGCAGCGGCGGAAAGGCCGTGCCGGGTACCACGGTCACCATCACGCTCGTCTGAGCCGTCTCTGTCCGCGGACGCGCACCTCGTCCGACTCGTCCGGTTCCTACGATCAGGACGTGAGCACCCTCCTGGACCCCGCACCCACCTGCGCTCCCCCGCCGCCGGCGAAGGACGCCCCGCCGCCGCAGTGGCGGGCGACATCGGTCTTCGGACTGCTGTCGGTCGCGCTCGTCGCGTGGGTGGGCACCCAGCACGGCGCGCAGAAGGCCGTCCTGCTCGCCCTCGGCCTCGGGCTCGGCCTCGCGCTGTTCCACTCCCGCTTCGGCTTCACCTCGTCGTGGCGCCAGCTGGTCGCCGTCGGCAACGGCTCGGGCGTGCGGGCGCACGCGCTGCTGCTCGGCACCGCGGCGACGCTCGCGATGCTGCTCCTCGGCACCGGCACCGGCCTGTTCGGGACGACGCCCGCACCCGCGGTCACCCCCATCGGCGTGCCGCTGGTGCTCGGGTCGTTCCTGTTCGGCATCGGGATGCAGCTCGGCGGTGCGTGCGCGTCCGGCACGCTGTTCGCGATCGGCTCTGGCCAGTCGAGCATCCTGGTGACGCTGCTGGGGTTCATCACCGGCTCGGTGCTCTACACCTGGCAGTTCGACCTCGTCGCGGACCTCCCGTCACTGCCCGGCGTCCAGCTCGCCGACCACGTCGGCTGGTTCGGCGCGTGGCTGGTGACGCTCGCGGCCCTGGCGCTGATCGTCGTCGGCAGCCTGGCCTGGCAGCGACGACGCAACCCGCCGCCCACCGAGCCCCCGCCGACCGCGCACGGGTGGCTCCGCGTCCTGCGCGGGTCGTGGCCGATGCTCGTCGGCGCGGTGGTCATCGGCGTCCTCGCCGCGTCCGTCCTGCTGGTGTCAGGCGGCATCTGGGGCATCACGAGCGCGTTCGCCCTGTGGGGCGCCAAGCTGCTCCAGCTGGTCGGGATGCACCCCGAGACCTGGACGTTCTGGCAGCAGCCCGACCAGGCCGCCCAGCTCGCCGGCCCCGTCCTGGCCGACAAGAACTCGCTGACCAACATCGGGATCGTGCTCGGCGCGGGTCTCGCGGCCACGGTCGCCGGCACCTACACGCTGCGCCACCGCTTCCAGGCGCGGACGGTCGCCGCCGCGTTCCTCGGCGGGATCCTGCTGGGCGTCGGCGCGCGCCTGGCGTCCGGCTGCAACATCGGCGCCTACCTCGGCGGCATCTCCACCGGGAGCCTGTCGGGCTGGATCTGGGGCGCCGTCGCCCTCGCCGGCACCTACGTCGGCCTGCGCCTGCGTCCCCTGTTCGGCCTGGGCGTGCCCCGGTCCACCGACTCGATCTGCTGAGCCGGCCTCAGAGCGCGACGGCCTCGAAGCGGTCGGGCGGGGAGGCGATCAGGTCCTGCCCGCGCACGAGCTCGATCTCCCGGGCGCCCGTGCGGGCGGTGAGCTCGAGGATGCCGAAGATGCTGGACGCGGTGCGCGACAGCGCGAGCGGCAGGTCGCCGTCGCGCAGCAGGTGGGCCAGGAAGATCGCCGCGGTGGTGTCGCCCGTGCCGGCGGTGACGGCCAGCTCGAGGCGCGGCGTCGTCACGACCCACGCCCCGCCCTCGCTCACCGCGACCATCGAGAGCTCGTCGCCGGGGTGGTCGGGCAGGTCGACCGACGTGACGAGCACCGTCCGCGGGCCCCACGAGCGCAGCACCTCGACGGCGGCGAGCAGGTCGTCCATGGTCCGGACGCTGCGGCCCGTCAGGTGCTCGAGCTCGAACTGGTTGGGCGTCGTCACGTCGGCGGCGGGCACGACGAGGTCGCGCATCAGCTCGGGGATGCCCTCGCGGACGTAGACGCCGCGGCCGTAGTCGCCCATCACCGGGTCGGCGCAGTAGATCGCGCGCGGGTTGGCGGCCTTGACCTGCGCGACCGCATCGAGGACGACGGCGCCGATCTCCTGGGCGCCCTGGTAGCCCGAGAGCACGGCGTCGACGTCGCCCAGCACGCCGCGCTCGGCGACGCCCTGCACCACCGAGGCGACGTCGGCGGCGGGGAGCACCGGGCCGCGCCAGGCCTGGTAGCCGGTGTGGTTGGAGAAGTTGACGGTGTGCACCGGCCAGACCTCGAAGCCCAGGCGCTGCAGCGGGAACACCGCGGCGCTGTTGCCGACGTGGCCGTACGCGACGGCCGACTGGACCGAGAGCACCTGGGGGGCGCGGGCGGTGAGGTCGGGGGCGGTCATCAGGCGAGCTCCTCGGCGACGATGCGGGCGGCGTCCCGCGCGTCCTGCTCGCTCACGTCGAGGTGGGTGACGAGCCTCAGTGTCGAGGGCCCGGTGGCACCGGCGCGGACGCCGCGGGAGGCCAAGCGTCCCACGACGGCGGCCGCGTCGGGCACCGGGGCGACGACGATGTTGGTCTCCACGGTCGCGGGGTCGACACCGCAGGCCTCGGCCAGCAGGCGGGCGTGCGCGTGGTCGTCGACGAGGCGCTCACGGTGGTGCCGCAGCGCCCACAGGCCGCCGGCGGCGAGCATCCCGGCCTGGCGCCACCCGGCGCCGAGCCGCTTGCGCCAGACGCGGGCGGCGTCGACGGTCTCGCGGCTGCCGGCGACCAGCGAGCCGACGGGCGCACCCAGCCCCTTGGACAGGCACACCGCGACGACGTCCGCGCCGCCCGTCAGCACCTGCGGGTGGGCACCGGTGGCGGCCGCGGCGTTCCAGAGCCGGGCGCCGTCGACGTGCATCGCGAGGCCCTCGGCGTCGCACAGGGCGCGGACCGACGCCATCTGCTCGGGTGTCTGCACGGTGCCGCCGGCGAAGTTGTGGGTGTTCTCCACCGAGACCGCCGCGGTGCGCACGAAGTACGGGCCCACGTCGGGCGCCACCATCGGCGCGACGAGGTCGACGTCCGCGAGGCCGCGCGGGTGGCTCCAGGTGCGGGTGGTGACGCCGGCCAGCGCGGCGTGCGCCCCCAGCTCGGCGCGCACGACGTGCGCCTGCGCCTCGCAGAGCAGCTCGGTGCCGACGGGCACGACCGCCCGCACCGCGAGCGCGTTGGCCAGGGAGCCGGTGACGCAGTACAGCGCGGCCTCCTGGCCGAGCAGCCCCGCGACCTCCTCCTCGAGCTCGGCGACGGTCGGGTCCTCCCCGTACACGTCGTCCCCGACGTCCGCCCGCGACATCGCGAGCCGCATCTCGTCCGTGGGCCGCGTGACGGTGTCGCTGCGCAGGTCGATCACCCCCGCACCCTAGGCCGCCCCACCCGTCCCAGGATTCCCAGGTCAACCTGGTGTTCCGACGACACCCCGGAGAACTTCCCGGGGTCTCGTCGGTTTCCCAGGTGAACCTGGGAATCCGACACCGGGTCGGGTCAGCGCTCGGCGAGCATCTCCGCGACGAGGAACGCCAGCTCGAGGGACTGGGCGCGGTTGAGGCGGGGGTCGCAGAGGGTGTCGTAGCGGTCGGCGAGGTCGGCGGCCGACAGCTTCGAGCCGCCGCCGACGCACTCGGTGACGTCGTCGCCGGTCAGCTCGACGTGCAGGCCGCCGGGCCAGGTGCCGAGCGAGCGGTGCACCTCGAAGAAGCCGCGCACCTCGTCGACGACGTCGTCGAAGTCGCGCGTCTTGTAGCCGTTCTCGGTCTCGAACGTGTTGCCGTGCATCGGGTCGCAGACCCACGCGGCCTGGACGCCGGCGGCGGTGACCTTCTCGACGAGCTCGGGCAGCAGGTCGCGGATCTTGCCGGCGCCGAAGCGGGTGATGAAGGTCAGCTTGCCGGGCACCTGGTCGGGGTTGAGCTTGGTGGCCAGGGCGATGGCGTCGTCGGGGGTCGTGGTCGGGCCCAGCTTCACGCCGATCGGGTTGGCGATCTTGCTCAGCAGCTCCACGTGCGCGCCGTCGAGCTGACGGGTGCGCTCGCCGATCCACACGAAGTGCGCCGACACGTCGTACGGCTGGTCGGTGCGCGAGTCGATGCGGGTGAGGGCGTGCTCGTACTCGAGGATCAGCGCCTCGTGCGAGGAGTGGAAGTCGACGGTGTGCAGCTCGTCGGGGTTGGCGCCGATCGCGTCCATGAACGCGAGCGCGCGGTCGACGTCGGCGGCGACTCGCTCGTAGCGCTCGCCCACCGGGCTGCTGCGCACGAAGTCGGTGTTCCAGGCGTGCATCTGGCGCAGGTCGGCGTAGCCGCCGGTGGTGAAGGCACGCGCGAGGTTGAGCGTCGCGGCCGAGGCGTTGTAGACGTCGACGAGACGGTGCGGGTCGGGATGACGCGACTCGGGGTCGAAGTCGAAGCCGTTGACGGCGTCGCCGCGGTACGCGGGCAGCGTCACGCCGTCGCGGGTCTCGGTGTCCTTGGAGCGCGGCTTGGCGTACTGGCCGGCGATCCGGCCGAGCTTCACCACGGGCACGCTCGCGGCGTACGTCAGCACCACCGCCATCGACAGCAGCACGCGCAGCTTGTTGCGGACGTTGTCGGCGGTGACGCCCTCGAACGTCTCGGCGCAGTCACCGCCCTGCAGCAGGAAGGCCTCGCCACGCGCGACGGCCGCGAGCTTGTCGCGCAGCGCGTCGCACTCGCCGGCGAAGACCAGCGGGGGCATCTGCTGGAGCCGACGGACCGCGGCGTCGCGCGCGGCCAGGTCGGGGTACGTCGGCTGCTGCGCGGGGTTCATCGCGCGCAGGTCGGTCAGGGACGGGATGCTCACGCCCCAAGAGTACGAGCCCGGCCGTCCCGGCTCCCCCACGGTCTCGGGCTGCGGATGCCGGTGTGACCCATACTGCAGCGATGAGCACCGCCGCCCGCGACCGTCCCGAGCGGCTCGTCCGCCTCGACGCCGCGCTGCTGGCGGCCCTCGCGGACTCCGACGTGGACGCCGCCGAGCGTCTCAGCGGCCTGGCCGTCCCGCACTCGCTCGTCGGCGAGCGGTGGTTGTGGCAGATGCGCACCGAGCAGCTGACGCACACCCCGGACGACCTGGAGTGGATCGCGCGGCTCGTCGTCAGCGGCGAGGAGGTGGTCGGCCACGCCGGCTTCCACGGCGGCCCGAATGACGACGGCGTGGTGGAGCTCGGCTACTGGGTCTCGCCCCAGCGCCGCGGTCAGGGCCACGGCGCGGCGGCCCTGCGGCTGCTGGTCGACTGGGGGCGCGACGACCCCCGCGTCCGGACGCTGCGTGCCTGCGTCGGGCTCGGCAACGACCGGTCCACCCGGCTGGTCCTGCGGGCCGGGTTCACGCACCGCGGCGAGGTCGAGGACGAGCAGGACGGCACCGAGGCCGTCTACGAGCTCGACGTGACGTGAGCTGAGAGCGGGTCTCACCAGCCCCAGGTGCCGGGGGCTCCCTTGAAGGGGCCGGTGACACGGGAGGTGATCCAGCCGCCGTAGAAGTCGCCCTCCTGCGCCTGCACCTCCTCGCCGTCGACGGTGCAGCGGTCCATTCGGCCGGGGTAGAGCGCGACGTGGTCGACGAGGTCGGTGAACCGCGCGCTCGGCGACGGGTACGTCCAGGCCGCCCGCGGGACGGTGCGTGCGGGCGTCGCGACGTCGAAGTACGCCGCGGCGCCCTTCCACTCGCAGAAGCTGGTGCCGTCGACGGCCCGCAGCACCCCGTCGGCGAACGACGACCGCGGCAGGTAGTACGTGGGCGGGTGGCTCGTCTCGCAGATCCGGTACGACGCGGAGGTGTCGGCGACGACCTGCCCACCCAGCTCGACGACGATCCGCTCGTCGCTGAGGTCGATCGACGGCGGGCGCGGGTAGTCCCACACGTTCTCGACGGGTCGGTCGGTCATTCGCACGCTCCCTGGCTCATGTCGTCCCCTGCACGTCTGGTCCGTCTGGCGCCCGTCTGGCAAGGCGCCGCGGCGAAGGCGAACTGCTCTTGTTCGTCGAGTCCGCGAGCAACGCCGCCAGGTGGGATGCCAGGGGGACCAGGATCAGCCGAAGAGGATCTCGGCCTCCTCGTACAGCTCGGGGCGGACGGTCTTGAGCTCCTTGGTGCCCTCGGACAGCGGCACGCGGACGATCTCGGTGCCCCGCAGCGCCATCATCGTCCCGAAGTCCCCGTCCTGCACGGCCTGGGCGGCGTGCAGCCCGAAGCGGGTGGCGAGCCAGCGGTCGAACGCGGTGGGCGTGCCGCCGCGCTGCACGTGGCCGAGCACGACGGCCCGCGACTCCTTGCCGGTGCGCTTCTCGATCTCCTGGGCGAGGCGGTCGCCGATGCCGCCGAGACGCACGTGGCCGAACGCGTCCAGGGTGCCGCCCTGCGTGGTCATCTGGCCCTCGACGGGCACCGCGCCCTCGGAGACGACGATGATCGGCGCGTACTGCTTGGCGAAGCGGCTCTCGACCTGCTCGCAGACCTTGTCGAGGTCGAACGGCCGCTCGGGGATGAGGATGATGTTGGCGCCGCCTGCCAGCCCGGAGTGCAGCGCGATCCATCCCGCGTGGCGTCCCATCACCTCGACGACGAGCACGCGGTGGTGCGACTCCGCGGTGGTGTGCAGGCGGTCGATGGCCTCGGTGGCGATGTTGACCGCGGTGTCGAAGCCGAAGGTGAAGTCGGTGCCCGAGAGGTCGTTGTCGATGGTCTTGGGCACGCCGACGACGTTCACGCCGAGGTCGACCAGCTTGGTCGCGACCCCCAGGGTGTCCTCGCCGCCGATCGCCACCAGCGCGTCACAGCCGTGCGAGGCGAGGTTGTCCTTGATCCTCTCGACGCCGCCCTCGATCGCGAACGGGTTGGTGCGTGACGAGCCGAGGATGGTGCCGCCGCGCGGCAGGATGCCGCGCACCTGCTCGACGCCGAGCGCGCAGGTGTCGTCCTCCAGCGGACCGCGCCAGCCGTCGCGGAACCCCACGAACTCCATCCCGAACTCGGCCGTGCCCTTGCGGACCACCGCCCGGATCACCGCGTTCAGCCCGGGGCAGTCCCCGCCTCCGGTCAACACACCTACGCGCACGAGATCTCCTCCGGGCGACGCCCACTGTCCGACGTGACGCCGGTCACTCTATGCGGCCACCCGGCCGGTCGCGCGGCCGACGGGCAGGATGGCCGACATGACCTTCTCGATCGTCGGGCGCGAGCCGGACGGCACCGCTGTCGGCGTCGCGGTCGCGTCCAAGTTCCTCGCCGTCGGCGCAGCCGTGCCCGCAGCCCGTCGCGGCGTCGGCGCGGTGGCCACCCAGTCGTTCGCCAACACGCTGTTCAAGCGTGACGGGCTCGCGCACCTCGCGTCGGGGCTGGACGCCGACGCCACCCTCGCGGCGCTGCTCGAGGCCGACGAGGGGCGCGAGGAGCGTCAGGTGGGCGTCGTCGACCACGCCGGGCGCGCCGCGACGTTCAGCGGGTCCGGCTGCCTGGACTGGGCCGGCGGGGTGACCGGACCCGGTTACGCGATCCAGGGCAACATCCTGGTCGGCCCGCAGGTCGTCGACGCGATGCAGGCCGCGTGGCTGGGCGGCGAGGGCATGCCTCTCGCCGACCGCCTGCTGCTGGCGCTCACCGCGGGCGACGCGGCCGGCGGCGACAGCCGCGGCCGTCAGTCCGCGGCGCTGCTGGTCGCGTCCGGCGAGGGCAGCTACACCCCGGGCGACGACGTCCGCTTCGACCTGCGCGTCGACGACCACGTCGACCCCGTCACCGAGCTGTCGCGCCTGCTCGACCTGCACCACCTGTACTTCGACGCCCCGCACCCCGACGACCTGCTGCCGCTCACCGGCGACCTCGCCGACGAGGTGGCCGGCCTGCTCGCCGCGGTCGGGCGTCCCGACCTCGCGACGTGGGCCGGCGTCGAGAACTTCGAGCTGCGCCTCGTCGACGGGCAGATCGACCGGGTCGTCCTCAGCCACCTCCGCGCCCAGGCCGACCAGAACGGTCGTTGACTTCCGGCTCAGTCACCTGTGGTCGGCCCGCAGAGGGAGCTGAGCCGGAGCTCGACGCGAGGGGTGCGGGTCAGACGAGGTGCTCGAGGACGCGGGCGACGGCGTCGTCGTCGTGGTGGCCGATGCGGTGGGTGGCGGCGGCGAGGACGTCGGGATGCGCGTTGGCCACGGCGAAGGACGTGCCGGCCCACCGCAGCATCGACAGGTCGTTGGGCATGTCGCCGAACGCCCAGACCTGGTCGGCGGTGACGCCGTGCGCCTCGCACCAGCGGGCGAGCACCGCGGCCTTGGTGACGCCGGGCGCGGTGACCTCGCCCAGGCCGACGGCGCCGGAGTAGGCCACCTCGGCGCGGTCGCCTACCACTGAGGCGAGCAGGTCGTGGAACTCCTCGGGCGGCACGTCGTCGGTGCGGGCGAGCAGCTTGCCGACCCGGCCGTGGCGCAGCAGCGTCTCGACCGGTCCGATCGGCGAGCCCTCGGGCAGACGACGCTGGGCGCCGAACGCCTCCTCGGCTCCCCCGGACGTCGCCTGCTCGACGGCGAACGTCACGCCGGGCACGGCGTCGCGCAGGTCGCGGGCCAGCTCGAGGACGAGCGCGTCGTCGAGGGTGTGCTCCTCCAGGACGGTGCCGGTGGCGACCTCGTAGACGTAGGCGCCGTTGGCGCACAGCACCAGGCCGTGGCCGCCCACGGTGCTCGCGACGTTGTCGAGGAACCGCGGCGGGCGCGCCGTCACGAACACGACGGTGACGTCGCCGCCGTCGAGCGCGGCCAGGACGGCCCGGGTGCGGTCGGACACCGTGGCGTCGGCGCGCAGCAGGGTGCCGTCGAGGTCGCTGGCGACGACGCGCGGCCGCGGCGCCGACGACAGGTCGGGCTCAGGCATCGGTGGCGGCGAGCTGGCCGCAGGCGCCGTCGATCTCGGACCCGCGGGTGTCGCGGACGGTGGTGGGCACGCCCTTGGCCTCGAGGCGGCGGACGAACTCCTCCTCGTCCTCGCGGCGCGACGCCGTCCACTTCGAGCCCGGGGTGGGGTTGAGCGGGATGAGGTTGACGTGCACCCACCCCCAGTCGCCGTAGGCGCGGAGCAGGTCGCCGAGCAGGTCGGCGCGCCAGGCCTGGTCGTTGATGTCGCGGATCATCGCGTACTCGATCGACACGCGACGCTTGGTGCGGCGGGCGTACTCCCACGCGGCGGCCACGGCCTCGTGCACCTTGAAGCGGGTGTTGATCGGGACGAGCTGGTCGCGCAGCTCGTCGTCGGGCGCGTGCAGCGACAGGGCGAGCGTGACCGGGATGCCCTCCTCGGTCAGCTGCTCGATCCGGTTCACCAGGCCGACGGTCGACAGCGTGATGCCGCGCGCCGACATGCCGAGGCCGTCGGGTCCGGGGGCCACCATGCGTCGGATGGCGCCGATGACGGCCTTGTAGTTGGCCATCGGCTCGCCCATGCCCATGAACACGACGTTGGAGACGCGGCCCGGTCCGCCGGCGACCTCTCCGCGCGACATCGCGCGGGCGGCGGCGACGACCTGGTCGACGATCTCGCCCGTGGACATGTTGCGCTGCAGGCCGCCCTGGCCGGTGGCGCAGAACGGGCACGCCATGCCGCAGCCGGCCTGGCTGGAGATGCAGACCGTGGCGCGTCCGGGGTAGCGCATCAGCACCGACTCGACGAGCGCGCCGTCGAACAGCCGCCACAGCGTCTTGACGGTGGTGCCCTTGTCGGCCTCCATCGTGCGGACGGGGTCGAGCAACCGGGGCAGGAACGCCTCGACGAGCCGGTCGCGCGAGGCGCCCGGCAGGTCGGTCATCTCGGCGGGGTCGTCCACCAGCCGCGTGTAGTAGTGGCGCGCGAGCTGCTTGGCCCGGAACGCCGGCTCCCCCAGGTCGGCCGCGACGGCCGTGCGCTCCTCGGCCGACAGGTCGGCGAGGTGGCGGGGCGGCTTCTTGCGCCCGCGCGGCTGCTCGAACACCAGGGGCAGGACGGGGCCCTGCTCCGGCGAGACGTCGGGGAGGGTGCTGCGGGGATCGGACATGATGCACCCAGTGTCTCAGGTGCGGGCGAGCGACCCGTCCTCGACGTGACGGCGGCGGGTGTCGTTGATGACGTCGGCCACCAGCTGCAGCTTGGCCACGACGGGCGGCGCGAGCACGAACGGGTACAGCGGCTCCTTGCCCATCGACCGGTTGATCTGGTTGAGCGCGATGGACAGCGGGATCCAGATGCCCACCACGACGTCGGAGAACCGCATGGCCTCGATGGCGGCGGGCACCGTCAGGCCGAACTCGGCGGCGGTCTGCAGGGAGTCGCGGATGTGGAGCACGTGGGCGAACGTCTCGGCGAAGTCCTCCCAGGGGTGCATGGTGGCGTACTTGCTGATGTACGACTTCTGCCAGTCGTCGGGCGCGCCGTGCTGGTAGTGGCGGTCGAGGGCGGCCTGGTAGTCGGCGCGCTCGTCGCCGAACAGCTCTCGGCACCGGTCCTCGAACGACGACCCCTGCACGAGCACCTGCTCGTAGTAGTGGCCGATCTCGTGGCGGAAGTGGCCGAGCATCGTCCGGTACGGCTCGTCGAGGTCGAGCCGCAGCTGCTCGCGGTGCACGATGTCGCTCTCGGCGAGGTCGAGCGTGATGACGCCGTCGGCGTGCCCGGTGACGACGTTCTCCTTGACGCTGGACAGCAGGTCGAACGCGAGCCCCCTGTCACCGACGCGCGGGACGATGGGCAGCCCCAGCTCGTCGAGCTCGAACACGAGCCGTCGCTTGGACTTCTCGGCCGTCCAGTACTGGTCGAGGCCCTCGACGTCGGCGTCGGAGGGACGGGTGCGCGTCAGACGGCAGGCGAAGCAGAACTTCTCCCCGTCCTCGGGGATCCAGTTGCACCCGCTCACCCGCAGGTTGTGGCACGGGGCGGACTCGCCGCGGGCCCGCATCTGGCGCGCGTCGCGCACGTAGCCGACCCTGCTGTCGCAGTGCACGCACACCGAGTTCTCGAAGTAGAGCGTGTGGCCGCAGACGTCGCAGGCGAAAGATTTCACGCGTGTAACCCTAGGTGGGCCGACGGACCGGTGCCGGACGGCCGGGGGGCCTCGTCGTCCAGCGGAGCGACGTCCACGCCGACGTCGAGGCGCGAACCCCCGCCGTCGCTGAAGATCACGCCCTTGACCGGCGGGACGTCGCCGTAGTCGCGTCCCCAGCCGACCGTGACGTACCTCTCGTCGGCCCACGCGTCGTTGGTCGGGTCGATCGCGGCCCAGCCGGTGCCCGGCACCCAGCAGGCTGCCCAGGCGTGGCTGGCGTCGGCGCCGACGACGCGCTTGCGTCCCGGCGGCGGGGTGGTGGCGAGGTAGCCGCTGACGTAGCGGGCGGCGAGCCCGAGGCCCCTGAGGCCGGCGACGGTCAGGTGGGCGAAGTCCTGGCAGACGCCCGCGCGACGCGCGAGCACGTCGGGCACGCGGCTCGTGACGGTGGTGGCGGTGGTGTCGTACGCGAAGTCGTCGTGCACTCGGGAGCACAGCTCGGTGAGCGCCTCGCCGACCGGGCGTCCGGGGGTGAACGACACGCGGGCGTAGGCCGTCGCCTCGTCGACGAGCTCGACGCGGGGCGAGCCCAGCACGAGGTCGCGGGCCCGCCACGCGTCGTCGACGTCCGGACGGTCGGCCGGTCGGCACCGCTCCCACGGCTGCGCGAGCGCGGCGGCGTCGTGCTGCTGCGCCCGGACGTCGACGACGCTCGTGGCCGCCACCTCCAGACGGGTGTGCGGCTCGGTCAGGTGGAAGAACGCGCGGGTGTTGCCGTAGTAGTCGGGCGCCGACGACGCGTCCTGCGGCTCGGGGTCGACGACGAACGCGTGCTCGTGGCAGGTCTGCCAGTCCAGGTCGCGCGGACGGACGTGCGCCAGGCCGTAGCTGTCGGTGACCGGCGAGTCGTACTCGTACGTGGTGCGGTGGTGCACCCGGTAGGTGCGACGGCCCGGTGGCGGCGGGCCGCTCACGCGCGGTCCCGTCCGTCGGTGGCGCGCATCTCGCCGTACGAGCGCGGGACCTGCTGGGTCGAGAAGTGGTGCGCGGCGACGGCGTCGGCGAGGTCGTCCAGACGGCTGCCGAGCACGCCGAGGAACTGGTCGAGGTCGGCGCGCCCGTGCGCACCCCGCCGGGCCAGCCGGACGAGGTCGGCGCGCTCGAGCTCGTCGACGACGCCGTCGAGCACCCGTGCCGGACGCGAGCCGCCCGTCGCCCCGGGGACCGCCGACAGCGACGCCCCGACGCGTGCGAGCGAGAACGCGACGGAGCGGGGGTTCTCGCGGTCGAGCACGAGCAGGTCGAGCACGGCCGCCACCGAGGCCGTCCCCCGGTAGCGCCGGCGGTAGGTGAGGATGCTCTCGGTCGCGGCGAGGACCGCCCCCACGACGGTGCGCTCGGCACCGGCACCGGGCTCGACCAGGGTCGCCCTCAGCAGCGCGACGAGCTGCCGCGCCCGCTCGACTCCGCGACCGACGTCGAGCAGGTGCCAGCCGGCGTCGCGCACCATGTTCTCGCCGGTGACGCCCGCGAGCGCGAGCAGCCCGGCGAGGCACTGCGACGCCTCGCGCGCGAGCACCCCGACCGATCCGCGACGGTCGGCGCGGGCCGTCGCGAGCGCGCGGTCGACGCCGCCGAGCACGAGCCACACGTCGGACGAGAGCTGGTCGCGGACGCCCTGGGCGGCGTGCTGGAGGCCCGACACGGCGTGCGCGACGGTGCCGGGCAGCGCCGCGTCCACGAGCAGCGCCCGCACCTCGCGTCGCACGTCGGCGTCGCGCTCGAGCAGGCCCGGGTAGGTGGTGCTCACGTGCGTCAGGGCTGCGAGCAGCGTGCGCAGCGCCGCGGACGAGGCGCGGTCACCGTCGCGGGCGCGGACGTCCTCGGCCACCGCGTGAGTGGCGAGCAGCAGGCGGAGCAGGTCCTCGGCGCGCTCGGCGTAGCGGCCCGCCCAGAACATGTCCTCGAGCAGGCGCGGCACCATCGCCGCGGGTGCGGCCACCGGGTACGCGGTGCCCTCGTCGCCGCCCGCGGGCTCGGTCGCCTGGCCGTGCTCGCCAAGCACCCAGACGTCCTTGCTGGCCGAGCCGTGCGGGTCGTCGGGCTCCCCCACCCGTCCCAGGGCGCCGAGCATCGGTGCGTACCCCCGGCCCTGCGCGACGACGAACGTGCGCAGCGAGAAGGCGCCGGGCACCAGCGCGTCGCCCCGCACCCCCGGCGCCTGGGACAGGTCGGCGGCCTCCTGGCCGACGAACGCGTGCGGCTCCGCGCGCAGCCGGCGCACGAGGTCGTCGCGCGCGGCGGCGTCCAGCAGGGACGGTGCCGTGCCCGCGCCGTCGGCCCGGCTGATCGGCCGCACCCACAGGTCGTCGAGGTGGGCGAGCACGTGCGACAGACCCGACGGGTCGCCGCACCACCACGTCGGCACCGAGGGCAGGCGCAGCTCCTCACCGAGCACGTCGCTGCAGACGCTGGGCAGGAAGGGCAGCAGGCCGGGATTCTCGAGCACCCCGCTGCCGAGCCCGTTGACCACCACGACGGTGCCGCGACGCGCGGCCTCGGTCAGGCCGGGCACGCCGAGGCGCGAGTCGGCGCGCATCTCGAGCGGGTCGGACCACGCGGTGTCGACCCGGCGGACGAGCACGTCGACGCGCTCCAGGCCGCCGAGCACACGCATCCAGACCGCGCCCTCGCGGACGACGAGGTCGCCGCCCTCCACGAGCGGGAACCCCAGCGTCGAGGCCAGGAAGGCCTGGTCGAAGGAGGTCTCGGAGTCCGGGCCGGGACTCATCACGACGACGCGTGCACCGTCCGGGCCGTCCGGCGCCGCGGCGAGCAGGGCGGCGCGCATGGCCGAGAACCACGGGCCGAGGCGCTGCAGGCCGGCCTCGCGGAACAGCTCGGGCATCGCGCGGGCGACGATGCGGCGGTTCTCCAGCGCGTACCCGGCGCCCGACGGCGCCTGCGTGCGGTCGGCGAGCACCTGCCACGAGCCGTCTGGCGCGCGTCCGAGGTCGGTGGCCGCGAGCACCAGCCGACGGGCGACGGCGGGCGGCCCCACCGCGGCGCGCACGAACTCGCGGTGGCCGAGCACGAGCTCGGGCGGCAGCACGCCGCGCGACAGGAGCCGCTGCGCGCCGTAGAGGTCCTCGAGCACCGCCTCGAGCAGCTCGGCCCGCTGCACCAGCCCCACCTCGAGCGCGGCCCACTCGGACTGGCCCAGCACGACGGGCAGCGGGTCGAGCCGCCAGCGCTCGGCGGTCGGGGGCGCGTCGGTGCCGGACGGCCGGTGGTAGGTGACGCCGTCGTCCTGCACGTGGCCGTCGACGTCCGACCGCAGGCGGGCCAGGTCGGCGGCGTCGAGGGTGGCCAGACGCGGGGCCAGCCCGCGCCACGCGGGCCGCACGCTCCCGTCGGGGGCCACCAGCTCGTCGTACGCGGCGGGCGCGGCACCGCCGTCCCCCAGCGCCGGCTGCGCCGCCGACGCGAGGTAGTCGCCCACGGCGGTCATCCCCGCAGCCTAGGGCCTGCCTCCCCCATCTGGTGCAGGTCCCGCCCATGACGGATTCCCAGGTATACCTGGGAATCTTCGCCTGGCACGGAGAATTCTCCGGGTACCGGGACAGAACCCCAGGTATACCTGGGAAACCGTCACGCGGTGACGGGGACCAGGAGGGTGAGGACGAGCCAGGCGACGGGGGCGACGGCGAGCAGGGAGTCCAGGCGGTCCATGATGCCGCCGTGGCCGGGCAGCAGGTCGCCCATGTCCTTGATGCCGAGGTCGCGCTTGATCAGCGACTCGCACAGGTCGCCGAGCGTCGCGAGCACCACCGAGGCGATGCCCAGGACGACGCCGACCCACCAGTGCCCGTCGAGGAAGAGCACGACGGTGAGGACGCCGACGACGATCCCGGTGAGCATCGAGCCGCCGAAGCCCTCCCACGACTTCTTGGGGCTGATCGTGGGCGCCATCGGGTGCTTGCCGAGCGTGGCGCCGGCGGCGTACCCGCCGATGTCGGACGCGATCGTGCACAGGATGAACGTGACGACGCGCATCGCGCCGTCGTCGGCGGCAAGCATCAGGACGATGAACGAGCCCAGCACCGGCACGTAGGCCACGACGAACGTCGCGGCGGTGACGTCGCGCACGAAGCCGTCGGCGCCCTGGGTCAGGCGGAACAGCATCGTCACCAGCACGGTGAGCGCGAACGCGATCGCCACCGCGTCGGTGTCCCACACGTACGCGAACGCCAGGATCGCGATGCCGCCGGCGAGCACCGGCGGCAGCGGCAGGCGGGTGCCGTTGGTCGACAGCGCCCGTCCCAGCTCGATCATCGCGATCGTGCCGGCGACGAGCACCACGGCCACGAAGCCGACCTTGGCGAACACCAGGGACAGCACGATGACGACGCCGAGACCCACGCCCACCGCGATGGCGGCGGGGAGGTCGCGTCCGGCGCGGCTCTTCTTCTCGGGCGGGGTGGCGTCCGGGCTCAGCGGCTCGGGCTCACCTGCGGGAGTCGTGGGCACGTCAGACCTCGAGCAGCTCGGCTTCCTTGCCCTTCAGCACCTCGTCGACCTCGTCGACGTGCTTCTTGGTCATCGCGTCCAGGCGCTTCTCGGCGCCGGTGTTGTCGTCCTGGCCGATGTCGCCGTCCTTCTCGGCCTTGTCGAGCGCCTGCTTCGCGCTGCGACGGATGCTGCGGACGGCCACGCGGCCCTCCTCGGCCTTGGTGCGCGCGAGCTTGACGTACTCCTTGCGGCGGTCCTGCGTCAGCTCGGGCAGCGACACGCGCAGCACCTTGCCGTCGTCGGTGGGGTTCACGCCGAGGTCGGAGTCGCGGATGGCCTTCTCGATGGCCGGCTTGGCACCCGCGTCGTAGGGGTTGATGACGATCATCCGCGGCTCGGGCACGGTGAAGCCCGCCAGCTGGTTGATCGGCGTCGGGGTGCCGTAGTACTCGGCGGTGATCTTGGCGAACATCGCCGGGTGGGCGCGGCCGGTGCGGATCGCGGCGAACTCCTCGCGGGTGTGCTCCACCGCCTTGGTCATCTTGGTGTCGGCGTCGCGAAGGGTCTCGTCGATCACGGTGCTCTCCTGTCGTCCTGTGTGCGGTGGTCGTCGCCGTCAGCCGGCGTGGACCAGCGTGCCGATCTTCTCACCCTTGAGGGCGCGGGCGATGTTGACGGGTCCGTCCATCCCGAAGACGCGCATGGGCATCCCGTTGGCCTGGCACAGCGCGAACGAGGTCTGGTCGGCGACCTGCAGTCCCGCCGCCAGCACCTCGTTGTAGGTGATCTCGTCGATGCGCACCGCGTCGGGGTCGACGCGGGGGTCGGCGGTGTAGACGCCGTCGACGCCGTTCTTGCCCATCAGAACGACGTCGCAGCGGATCTCGAGCGCGCGCTGCGCGGCGACGGTGTCGGTGGAGAAGTACGGCATGCCGGCGCCGGCGCCGAAGATCACGACGCGGCCCTTCTCCAGGTGACGGATCGCGCGGCGCGGGATGTACGGCTCGGCGACCTGGCCCATGGTGATGGCCGACTGCACGCGCGTCTCGACGCCGTGCTTCTCGATGAAGTCCTCGAGGGCGATCGAGTTCATCACGGTGCCGAGCATGCCCATGTAGTCGGCACGACGGCGCTCCATGCCGCGCTGCGACAGCTCGGCGCCGCGGAAGAAGTTGCCGCCGCCGACGACGACCGCGACCTGCACGCCCTCGCGGGCGGCCTCGGCGATCTGGCCGGCGACGCCGTTGACGACGTCGGGGTCGACCCCGACCTCTCCCCCGCCGAAGACCTCACCGGAGAGCTTGAGGAGCACCCGTCGCGCGGTGCGCTCCGAACCGGAGGAGGCCGGCCCGTCGACGTCGTCTCGCTGGTCGTCGTCCACGGTGCCGGCCTCCGTCAGGTTCGTCGGTGCTTGGTGCGCTGTGCGGTGCTGCTGGGGTGCGTCAGGCGCCGATCTCGATGTGCGCGAAACGGGTCACGGTGACCCCGGCCTCGTCGAGCACGCCCTTGACGTTCTTCTTGTTGTCGGTCACCGACGGCTGGTCGAGGAGCACGACCTCCTTGAAGAAGCCGTTCAGACGACCCTCGATGATCTTGGGCAGCGCCTGCTCGGGCTTGCCCTCCTCGCGCGCGGTGGCCTCGGCGATCTCGCGCTCCTTGGCGACGAGGTCGGCCGGCACCTCCTCGCGGGTGAGGTAGCGCGGACGCATCGCGGCGATCTGCATCGCGGCGCCGCGGGCGGCGGCGGTGTCGTCGCCCTCGAACTGCACGAGCACGCCCACCGCGGGCGGCAGGTCGCTCGCACGGCGGTGCAGGTAGGTGGCGACCTGGCCGTCGAACGCGGCCACGCGGCCGAGCTCGAGCTTCTCGCCGATGACGGCGGCGAGGTCGGACACGGCCTCGGCGACGGTCTTGCCGGACTTCAGCGTGGTGGACGCGAAGGCCTCGGCGTCGGCGGGCTTGGCCTCGTCGGCGGCCTGCGCGAGCTCGTTGGCCAGCTCGACGAACTGGTCGTTCTTGGCCACGAAGTCGGTCTCGGAGTTGAGCTCGACGATCGCGTTGCCGGAGTGGGCGACGAGGCCGGACGAGGCCTCGCGCTCGGCGCCGCGCTTCTCGGCCTTGGCGGCACCGGAGATCCGGAGCGCCTCGACGGCCTTGTCCCAGTCGCCGTCGGCCTCGGTCAGGGCCTTCTTGGCGTCCATCATGCCCGCGCCGGTGGCGTCGCGGAGCTTCTTCACGTCTGCGGCGGTGATCGCCATGGTTCGCCTTCCTCGCATGGGTGCCGACGGTGGTCGGCGTGGGGGTGTGCGGGGCGGCCGACGGGGATCACCCGCCGGCCGCCTCGTCAGGCTCAGGCCTGGGTGGTGTCGCCCTCGGCGGCCGGGGTCTCCTCGGCGGCGGGCGCCTCGGTGTCGGCGGTCGCGGCTGAGGCGGCGCCGTCGGGCTGCGCGGCGGGCGCCTCGGCGGCGGCGTCGGCGGTCTCGACCGCCTGGCCGGCGGAGGCCTCCGTCGACGCGCCGGTGGCCTCGGACGCGGGGGCCGGGGCCGTCGCGTCGCCGCCGGTGGCCTGGGTGGCGGCCTGCTCGGCCGCACCGCTGGCGAGCTCGCGCTCCCACTCGGCGAGCGGCTCGTCGGTCGCGACCTCGGCGCCGGTCGGCGCGTCGGAGCTGCCCGAGCCGCCACGGCCGATGAGGCCCTCGCCGACGGCGTCGGCGATCACGCGGGTGAGCAGGCCCACCGAGCGGATGGCGTCGTCGTTGCCCGGGATCGGGTAGTCGACGTCGTCGGGGTCGCAGTTGGTGTCGAGGATCGCGATGACCGGGATGCCCAGCTTCTTGGCCTCGTCGACCGCCAGGTGCTCCTTCTTGGTGTCGATGATCCAGACCGCGGACGGCGTGCGCGTCATGTCGCGGATGCCGCCGAGGGTCTTGTCGAGCTTGATGTACTCCCGCTTCATCTGCAGGAGCTCCTTCTTGGTGCGGTCGGAGCCGGCGACGTCGTCGAAGTCGACCTCCTCGAGCTCCTTGAGGCGCTTGATGCGCTCGTGCACCGTCTGGAAGTTGGTGAGCATGCCGCCGAGCCAACGCTGATTGACGTAGGGCATGCCGACGCGCGTCGCCTGCTCGGCGATGGCCTCCTGGGCCTGGCGCTTGGTGCCGACGAAAAGCACCTGGCCGCCGCGGGCGACGGTGTTCTTGACGAAGTCGTACCCGCGGTCGATGTAGGCCAGCGACTGCTGCAGGTCGATGATGTAGATGCCGTTGCGCTCGGTGAAGATGAAGCGCTTCATCTTGGGGTTCCAGCGACGGGTCTGGTGCCCGAAGTGGACGCCGCTCTCCAGGAGCTGGCGCATGCTGACGACGGCCATGGCCGATCCTTCCGCGTCCGCGGGCGCGCACGCCCGTGGACCTGTGTCCAAGTTGTCGCACCGACGGGTTCGCCGGCACCCTGGCGCCCGGTCGCGACCCACCCCCGCGGTGCGGGGGACCTGGATCGCGCCCGTGTTCGCCGGCGGGGCCGGGTCACACGGAGTGCGGGCGCGCGAAGTCACCTGCCGAAACAGGTGCTGGACTCATCCTATGGCACCGGGCCACGGGGGAGGAAATCCGCTCCCCGCTGCGTGGCCTCAGGCGTTGCGGCCGAACACCTGGACGTAGTAGCGGGTGCCGTCCTTCGACTTCGCGACGCCCACGCCGATGCGGCGGTAGCCCGGGTTGAGGATGTTGGCCCGGTGTCCCTCGGACTTCATCCAGCCCTTCTTCACGACCTGGCGGCTGGTCCGGTAGCCGACGGCGACGTTCTCGCCGACCGACGACAGCTTGCACTTGCGCAGCACCTTGCCGATGTCCTGGTGCTTGAGCACCTCGCGGCGGGCGATGCTCCTGGCCCAGCGGTCGGCGTAGCGCTGCACGCAGGTCCCCTTCTTCAGCTTGACGAGGTCGCGCTTGGAGCGCTCGGCGTTCGTCAGCTTGACCACGGCCTTCTCGGCCTTGCTGCGCGTCGCGGCCGACGCCGACGAGGCGGGCCCGGCGAGCAGCAGCGTGACGCTGACGAGCATCGCGAGCAGCACGGCCGGCAGGGTCCGGGGCGACGGGGTCATGGGGGCTCCTCGGGGGCGGGGCGACGACGTGACGGTCTCATCCACCTGGACGAGCCACCCGACCGTACCTCCCCACCGGTGCGAGCGACAGCGATTCATCCGGTTCGGGCCACCCGCCGTCCACAGGTCGCGGCGACGGAGCCGGTCGTCCACAGGTGCGCCGGTGGGCCGTGGCGCCCCGCCCGGCCCCGGGGTTGGCTCGGGCGATGGCCCCCTCTCGTCGCGCGCTCCTCCCCGTCCTCGTCGTGCTCCTGGCCCTCGTCCCCGCCCGCGCGGTCGCCGGTGACGGGTGGCGGTGGCCACTGGCGCCGACGCCCGAGGTGGTCCGCGGCTTCGAGGCGCCCGCCGACCGGTACGGGCCGGGTCACCGGGGAGCCGACCTGCTCGGGACGCCCGGCGCGACCGTCCGCGCGGTGGCCGACGGCGTCGTCCGCCACGTCGGCGTGGTGGCGGGGGTCGCGGTGGTGAGCGTCGACCACGGCGGCGAGATCTCCACCTACCAGCCGGTGGCGGGCGAGGTCGAGGTCGGCAACCGGGTGGCCGCCGGCGACGCCCTCGGCCGGCTGCTGCTCGTGGGCAGCCACTGCGTGCCGCGCGCCTGCCTGCACCTCGGCCGGCGTATCGGCCGTGAGTACGCCGACCCGCTCGCGCTGCTTCGGCGTCCGGCGGCGGTGCGCCTGTTCACGCCGACCGGTGCGCTGCCCGTCCCGCCGCTCGACCTCGGCCCCACCGGGTCGGGCGAGCTCGGCCGGCCCGCGGAGGGACCGGTCACCTCACCGTTCGGGATGCGCACGCACCCCGTCACCGGCGTGCACAAGCTGCACGACGGGCTGGACATCGGCGCCCCGTGCGGCGCACCGGTGCGGGCGGCAGCGGACGGCGTCGTCGTCGGACGCACCACCCACCCCGCCTACGGCAACCGGCTGGTCGTCTCGCACGGCGACGCCCTCACCACCTCCTACAACCACCTGTCGCGCTTCGCCGTCGCCGACGGCACCCGCGTGCGTCGCGGCCAGCTCGTCGGCTCGGTCGGCACCACCGGCCTGTCGACCGGCTGCCACCTGCACTTCATGGTCACCGTCGACGGCACGGCGCGCGACCCCGCGCGCTGGCTCTGATCGCGTGGCAGGTCCCGAGGGTCTGGGCGTGCGCCTGGCCAGGCGCGGCGACCGATGGCGAGCTGGGTTCGCTCGGCCAGGTCACCGCAACGCAGCCAGGCGCGTGCTCAGGCCCTCGGGTGGGCTTGGGCGAAGGCCGATCGGAGACGCTCCGAGGAGACGTGGGTGTAGATCTGAGTGGTGGCCAGGGACGCGTGGCCGAGGAGCTCCTGGACGCTGCGGAGGTCGGCGCCACCCTCGAGCAGGTGGGTGGCGGCGCTGTGACGCAGGCCGTGCGGGCCGACGTCGGGGGTGCCCTCGACGGCACCCACCCGCTGGTGCACCAGGGTGCGGACGGCACGAGGATCGATGCGTCCGCCGCGGGCCCCGAGCACGAGGGCCGCGCCGCTGCTGCCGGGCACCGCGAGGGCGGGGCGCCCGTTGGCCAGCCACGCGTCGAGCGCCCGGGCGGCGGGCTGGCCGAACGGGACGGTCCGCTCCTTGCGCCCCTTGCCGAGCACGCGGACGACGTTGCGGCCGCGGTCGACGTCGTCGACGTCGAGCGACACCAGCTCGCCGACGCGTATGCCGGTGGCGTAGAGCAGCTCGAGGACCGCGACGTCACGCAGTCCGAGCGGACCGTCGTCGTCGACGGCCGCGGCGGCCGCCTCGACCACCGCGCGCGCCTCGTCGGCGCGCAGGGCGACGGGCAGGTCGCGCTGCCGGCGGGGTGTGGCGAGCAGCGCGCCGGCGTCGTGCCCGGCCCGGCCCGTCCGGGCGAGCCACCCGGTGAAGACGCGCGCGCTCGTGGCCCGCCTCGCGAGCGTGGTGCGGGCGCGCCCGCGGGTCTGCAGGTTGGCCAGCCAGCTGCGCAGCGCCCTCAGGTCCAGAGCCGACGGCTCGTCGATCCCGAGGCGCCCGGCGTGCTCGGCCAGGGCCGTCAGGTCGGTGACGTAGGCGCGCACCGAGTGCGGGCTGAGGTCGCGCTCGGCGACCAGGTGGCGCTCGTACTCGCCGATGACGCGCGCCCACGACTCCCCCACGTCGGGACGACCGGGCGCCTGCTCGTCCTCGGCCATGGCGTCACTGTCCGTCAGCCCACCGGCGGGGACAAGTCGGCACGCCGCGCCAACGACCATCGACCGTCGACGACGCCCACCCACCCCTGGGCGAGCAGGTCGTCGAGGACGACGCCGACGTCCTCGGGCCTGGCTCCGAGGTGCCGAGCCAGGGACACGACGTCCGCACCGTCGCCGGTGGGCACGGCCTCGAGCACCATCCGTGCCCCCGAGGGCAGTGCGTCCAGCGCCGTCGCGGGGGCCGACGCGGGCGTCGTGTCGAGGGTGCCCACCGGGCTGACCGCCTCGATCACCTCCCGGCCGTTGGTGACGACGATCACCTGTCCCTCGCGCAGCGCCTGGTGCACGCCGACCGACGCCCGGCTCGTGACGGGTCCGGGCACGCCCATGGTCACGCGGGCGATCGACGTCGCCCAGTTGAGGGTGTTGAGCGCCCCGCTGCGCCGCGCCGCCTCGACCACCACGGTGCCCTGCGACAGCGCGGCGATCAGCCGGTTGCGCGAGAGGAACCGTGCCTTGGTGGGGCCCTGACCCGGCAGCTGCTCGCTGACGACGGCGCCGGTCTCGGCGACCAGGCCGAGCATGCCGGCGTGCGCCCGCGGGTAGTCGACGTCGACCCCGCAGGCGAGGACCGCCACGGTGGTCCCCCGCATCGACATCGCGCCACGGTGGGCGGCGGCGTCGATGCCGAAGGCGGCGCCGCTGACCACGCAGACGCCCGCGTCGGCGAGGTCGGCACCGAGGTCGCCGGCGACCTCGGTGCCGTACGTGGTGCCGTCGCGGGCACCGACGACGGCGACCGACCTGGCCACCAGCTCGTCGAGGCGTCCGCCGCGCACCCAGACCCCGAGCGGGGCGCCCCGCGCACCGTTGACCGGACGCCCGAGATCGAGGTCGTCCAGGCCGGCGGGCCACTCGGCGCCGCCGGGGCACACCCAGCGCAGGCCGCGGCGGCGGGCGTCGGCGAGGAGGTCGGCCGCGGCGTCAGCCGCTCCGGCGCGCGCCCGCGTCACCCACGGCTCGGGGAGCCCACCCCCGAGCACGATGCCTCCCGGGAGCGAGCGCCCGGTGACGCACGCCTCGACCACCCGGCCCGCGGGGTGGGTGGAGAGCAGGTCGCACACCCGGGCGTCGCCGGGCTCCACCAGCATCGACAGCCGCAGCCGGTCGAGCGCGTCCCGCGCGCTCATGCGGCCGACTCCACGAGCGACACGAGCGCACCCTCGAGCGGCTGCGACCGTCGCAGCGCCAGCGCCGTGCGCACCTCGGCGATCGTGGGTGCGGGCAGACCCAGCAGGTCGGCGACCGTCCAGGACAGGCGCACCACGCGGTCGGACGAGCGCGGGCTGAGCACGTGCCGGCGCACCAGCCTGTCGATCTCGAGGGCACCCACGTCGTCGAGCGGCCAGCGACGGTGCAGGTCGCCGGCGGGCACGTCGCTGTTGGTGCGCCACGGCGTGCCGGCGTAGCGGTGGGCCTGACGCTCGCGTGCCAGCGCCACCTGCTCGGCGACGACCTTCGTGGGCACCCCACGCGACAGCGCCGACTCCAGCTCGCGCCGGCCCGGGCCCGTCACGGTGCGCTGCACGTCGATCCGGTCGCGGATCGGCAGCGCGATCTTGTCCTGGTAGCGGCGCTTGGCCGTCGCCGAGCACTCGCAGTCGCTCGCCTGGCCGGAGTCGAAGCCGCACGGGCAGGGGTTGGCGGCGAGCACGAGCTGGAAACGCGCGGGGTACTCGGCGGTGTGCGCGGCCCGCGACACCGTCACGTGCCCGCTCTCGAGCGGCTGGCGCAGCGCGTTGAGCACGGGTCGCTGGAACTCCGGTGCCTCGTCGAGGAAGAGGATCCCGTGGTGGGCCAGCGAGAGGGACCCCGGGCGGATGAAGCGCGACCCGCCGCCGACCACCGACGCGGCGCTGGCGGTGTGGTGAGGGTCGACGAACGGCGGCCGCGTGAGCAGGCCGCCGTCCTCGCTCAGCAGGCCGGCGATCGAGTAGACCGCCGTCGTCTCGAGCGACTGGTCGCGGTCGAGGTCGGGCAGCAGCGCGGGCATCCGCTGGGCGAGCATCGTCTTGCCCACGCCGGGAGGCCCGTCCAGCAGGACGTTGTGGCCGCCGGCCGCCGCGACCACGATCGACGCCCGCGCCTCGTGCTGGCCCACGACGTCGACCAGGTCGAGCGACGCGAGCCGCTCGGCGTGCTGCCACGCCGTGGTGCCGGCCGCCGGCAGCGCCTCGACCTCGGGGTCGTCCGGCACGGGCTGGCCGGTGAGCACCGCGACGGCGTGCCGCAGCGACCGGACGCCGACGACGGCGAGGTCCTCGACCAGCTCGGCCTCGGGCACGTTGGCCTCCGGCACGATCACGCGACGGCACCCCGCTGCCGCGCCGGCGAGCGTCGCGGGGAGCACGCCGGTGACCGCCCGCAGCCGCCCGTCGAGCGCGAGCTCACCGAGCACGAGGGTGCCGTCGAGCGCCGACTGCGGCACCGCCCTGGTGGCCGCGAGCACCGCCAGCGCGATGCCCAGGTCGTAGTGCACGCCCATCTTGGGCAGGACGGTCGGCGACAGGTTGACCGTCACCTTGCGGTCGGGCCACTGGCAGCCCGAGTTGGTCACCGCGGCGCGGCAGCGGTCGCGCGCCTCGGACAGCGAGGCGTCGGGCAGGCCGACGAGGGTGATCTTGGGCAGCCCCGGGGCGACGTCGACCTCGATCTCGACCAGCCGCCCGCGCATCCCGTCGAGCGTGGCCGAGCGCGTACGTGCGCCGGACACCTCAGCACACCCCCGTGACGCGCTCGACGTGGGCGCGTCCGCGTGAGGGCACGACGACGCCGACGACGTCGATGCGCACGGCCTCGTGCAGCATCGGGTTGGCCTCGAGCCACGCCGCGGCGAGGCGACGGAGCCGAGACGCCTTCTGCGGGGTCACCGCCTCGAACGGCGATCCCTGCGCGCGCGAGCGCCGGGTCTTGACCTCGCAGACGACCACGGTGCCGCCGTCGAGCGCGACGACGTCGACCTCGCCGTGCCGGCACCGCCAGTTGCGTGCGAGCACGCGCATGCCCGCCTGCTCGAGATGGGCGACGGCGACGTCCTCGCCGTACCTGCCCACCGCGTCCTTCTGTGCCTGGGTCGAGCCCACGACGACCACCTCCGCAGGCACTGTGGTGCCGCGGGAAGGGCGCGAACCAGGTCGGTCGCACGGATGTGGACGGATGCCTCGGGGTCCACCGCCTGTGGACGCGGAGCGGGCTCTACTGCGTGACGCGGTAGACGTCGAAGACGCCGTCGACGGTGCGGACCGCCGTGAGCACGTGCCCGAGGTGCTTGGGGTCGGCCATCTCGAAGGTGAACTTGCTCTTGGCCACGCGGTCGCGGCCGGTGGACAGCGCCGCCGACAGGATGTTGACGTGCTGGTCGGAGATCACCCGGGTGACGTCGGACAGCAGGCGGGCGCGGTCGAGCGCCTCGACCTGGATGGCCACCAGGAACGTGGAGGACGAGGTGGGCGCCCACGACACCTCGGTCATCCGGCCCGGCTCGGCGGCCAGGCCCTTGACGTTCGGGCAGTCGCCGCGGTGCACCGAGATGCCGTCGCCGCGCGTCACGAAGCCCACGATGTCGTCGCCGGGCACCGGGGTGCAGCAGCGGGCGAGCTTGATCAGCATGTCGCCGGTCATGCCGGGGACGATGACGCCGGGGTCGCCGCGCCGTGCCTTGCGGCGGCGGTCGGTCTCGTCGGGCATCGCGATGGCCTCGGCGAGGTCCTCGACGGCGCCGTCGGCTCCGCCCATGAGGTTGAGCACCCGCTCGACGACGGCCTGCGCGCTGACGTGGTTCTCGCCCACCGACGCGTAGAGCGCCGAGACGTCGGCGAGGTGGAGGTCCTTGGCGACGGCGAGCAGCGTCTCGTGCTTGAGCAGGCGCTGCAGCGGCAGCCCCTCCTTGCGCATCTGGCGCGTCAGCTCGTCCTTGCCGCGCTCAATGGCCTCCTCGCGGCGCTCCTTGGTGAACCACTGCCGGATCTTGTTGCGAGCGCGCGGGCTCTGGACGAACTCGAGCCAGTCGCGCGTGGGGCCGGCGCCGGGCGCCTTGGAGGTGAAGACCTCGACCGAGTCACCGTTCTCCAGGCGCGACTCCAGCGGCACCAGCTTGCCGTTGACGCGGGCGCCGATGCAGGCGTGGCCCACCTCGGTGTGCACCGCGTACGCGAAGTCGACGGGCGTGGACCCGGCCGGCAGCGACTGCACGTCGCCGCGGGGCGTGAAGACGTAGACCTCGGAGGAGTTGATCTCGAAGCGCAGGGACTCCAGGAAGTCGCCGGCGTCCTCGGACTCCTGCTGCCAGTCGATGAGCTGACGCAGCCAGGGCATCTCGTCGCGCGCGGGGTCGCCACCGCGACGGCGTCCGCTCTGCTCGCCGGGGGGCGCGCCGAGCGCGGCCTCCTTGTACTTCCAGTGCGCGGCGACGCCGTACTCGGCGCGACGGTGCATGCCGAAGGTGCGGATCTGCAGCTCGACGGACTTGCCCTGCGGGCCGATCACCGTGGTGTGTAGCGACTGGTACAGGTTGAACTTGGGCATCGCCACGTAGTCCTTGAACCGCCCGGGGATGGGGTTCCAGCGGGCGTGCAGGACGCCGAGGACGGCGTAGCAGTCGGGCAGCGTCTCGACGAGGACGCGGATGCCGACGAGGTCGTAGATCTCGGCGAAGTCGCGCTTGCCGAGGATCATCTTCTGGTAGATCGAGTAGTAGTGCTTGGGCCGGCCGGTGACGGTGGCCTTGACCTTGGCCGAGCGCAGGTCGGCCTGGACCTGGGCGGTGACGGTCTCGAGGAACTCCTCTCGCGACGGCGCGCGGTCGGCCACCAGGCGCACGATCTCGTCGTAGACCTTGGGGTGCAGGGTCGCGAACGAGAGGTCCTCGAGCTCCCACTTGATCGTGTTCATGCCGAGGCGGTGGGCCAGCGGCGCGAAGATCTCGATGGTCTCGCGGGCGATCCGCTCCTGCTTGTCCTGGCGCAGGTAGCGCAGCGTGCGCATGTTGTGCAGCCGGTCGGCGAGCTTGATCACGAGCACGCGGATGTCGCGGCTCATCGCGACGATCATCTTGCGGATCGTCGCGGCCTGCGCGGAGTCGCCGTACTTGACCTTGTCGAGCTTGGTGACGCCGTCGACGAGCACCGCCACCTCGTCGCCGAAGTCCGCGCGCAGGGCGTCGAGGGTGTACGGGGTGTCCTCGACGGTGTCGTGCAGCAGCGCCGCGCACAGCGTGGGGGGCGTCATGCCGAGCTCGGCGAGGATCGTCGCGACCGCCAGCGGGTGCGTGATGTACGGGTCGCCGCTCTTGCGCTTCTGCTCCGCGTGCATCTTCTCCGCGGTGGCGTAGGCGCGCTCGACGATCGTCGAGTCGGCCTTGGGGTGCGTCGTGCGGACGATCTTCAGCAGCGGGTCGAGGACCGGGTTGGCCGACGTGGGACGCGCGCCGAGGCGTGCCAGGCGGGTGCGGACGCGTGCCGGTGCCGACGCCGACTCCGTCGCCGGAGCCCGGTCGTCACCCTCGGTGCGTGCGCGATCGGCCACTGGTCCTCCCGTTCCTCACGCCAGCCTACGGTGCGCGGACGGCACCGGTGCGTCGACTCCGGACCCGGGGGTGCTCAGCCGAGGACGACGCCGAGGAAGGTGGCGGCGGCTGCCATGACGAGCGCCACCACGAGCACGATCGCGACGAGGCGTCGCTGGTCGTCGTTCATCATCGGTCCTTGCCGTCGCGGGCCGTCAGTACGTGCGGATCGCGCCGAGCGGCGCGTCGGTGATCCTAGCGCGACCGCCGAGCGCGGCGATCTCGATCAGGACGACGTCGGCGGCGACCTCGGCCCCGGTGCGACGCACCAGCTCGTTGGCCGCGACGAGCGTGCCGCCGGTGGCGAGGACGTCGTCGAGCACGAGCACCCGCTGGCCGGGGGCGAACGCGTCGGTGTGCACCTCGACGGTCTCGGTGCCGTACTCGAGGTCGTAGCTGACGCCGTAGGTCGCGGCGGGCAGCTTGCCGGCCTTGCGCACCGGCACGAAGCCGACGCCCAGCGCCATCGCGACGGGGGCGCCGAAGACGAATCCGCGGGCCTCGACGCCGGCCACGACGTCCACGTCACCGGCGAGGTCGCGCGCGAGGTCGGCCAGCGCGCGGACGGACGCGGCGAACGCGTCGGCGTCGGCGAGCAGCGGCGTGACGTCGCGGAAGGTGACGCCGGGCTGCGGCCAGTCGGCCACGTCGCGCACGTGGTCGCCGAGGACGTCGGTGTGGGAGGTCAACGCAGAGGTCCTTCGGTGGTGCGGGAGGGGCTACGCCACCGTAGTGGACGGCTCCTGCGCACCTCGTCCGCGGGCCGCCTCGACCCGCGTCGCCTGCGCCTTGACGGCGCGGTCGCGTCCCTTGATCTGGACGAACAGCGGCGTCGCGATGCACACCGAGGAGTACACGCCGGCCACCATGCCCACCAGCAGCGCGAGCGCGAGGTCCTTGAGCGGGCCCGAGCCGAGCACGCCGACGCCCACGATGAGCAGCGCGACCACCGGGATCAGCGCCGTGATGGCGGTGTTGATGGAGCGCACCAGCGTCTGGTTGACCGCGAGGTTGGACTGCTCGGCGAACGTCGAGACGGTCTGCCGCTCGAACCCGAGCGTGTTCTCCCTGACCTTGTCGAAGACCACCACCGTGTCGTACAGCGAGTAGCCCAGGATCGTCAGGAGCCCGGTGACGGTCGCCGGGGTCACCTCGAACCCCGACCACGCGTAGACGCCGACCGTGATGAGCAGGTCGTGGACGAGCGCGACGATCGCCGCCGCCGCCATCGCGGGCTGGCGGAACCACGCCGCGATGAAGATGGTGACGAGCACCAGGAAGACGATCAGGCCGGTGAGGGCCTTGGTGGCCACCTGCTGGCCCCACGTCGGGCCGATCAGGTTCTGGCTGACCTCGCTGACGCCGGCGCTCTTGAGCGAGGCCTCGATGCGCGAGGCCTGGTCCTGGCTGATCGCCTTGGTCTGGATGCGGATCGAGTCCGACCCGGACGTGACGGCCGTGGGGTCGCCCGCCTGCGGCACGTTCGCGTCGTCGACGGCCTGGATGACCTTGGTGACGTTGGCGTCGGTGGCAGCGATGCGCGCGTCGAACTCGACGCCGCCCTTGAACTCGATGCCCAGCGTCAGGCCGCGCACGAGCAGGCCCACGACGGCGAACACCAGGATGGCGGCCGAGATCGAGTACCAGAGCTTGCGCCGGCCCACGAAGTCGATCGAGATGCGGCCCTCGTAGAGGTGGCGGCCAATCGAACCGAACCGGCTCATCGCAGGGCTCCTTCGGGGACGCGCGACCCGGGGTCGGCGGAGTGGGGGTCGGGGTCCTTCTCGGCGCCGGCCACCTTGACCCAGCCGCGCCGGGCCATCAGCGACACGAGCGGCTTGGTGAAGAAGAAGACCACGAAGACGTCGATCAGGGTGGTGAGGCCGAGCGCGAACGCGAACCCGCGCACGACGCCGATGGCGAAGATGAACAGCACGAGCGCCGCCAGGAACGACACCGCGTCGGCGGCCAGGATGGTGCGACGTGCGCGCACCCAGGCCGTCTCGACGGCGACGCGCGGCGTGCGTCCGTGCCGCATCTCGTCGCGGATGCGCTCGAAGTAGACGATGAACGAGTCGGCGGTGATGCCGATGGCCACGATCAGGCCCGCGATGCCGGGCAGCGTCAGGGTGAACCCGGCGCCGGCGCCGAGCAGCAGCACGAGCGCGTAGGTGATGGCCGACGCGACGCCGAGCGACCCGACGACGACCAGGCCGAGACGGCGGTAGTACGCGACGCTGTAGACCACGACGAGCGCCAGGCCCAGCGCGCCGGCGATCAGGCCGGCCTGCAGCTGCGCGCCCGCGAGCGACGGACCCTCGACCTCGACGCCGTTGACGCCGAACGACAGCGGCAGCGCGCCGAACTTCAGCGAGTTCGCGAGCGACTGGGCCGAGGTCTGGGTGAAGTTGCCGCTGATCCGCGACTGGCCGCCGGTGATCGCCGCCTGCGACGTCGGCGCCGAGAGCACCTCGCCGTCCAGCACGATCGCGAACTGGCTCTGCTGCTGCGACAGCGCGGTGGTGACGTCCTTGAAGACGTCCTGCGCGTCGCCCTTGAGCGAGAGGTTGACGCCCCACTCGAAGGAGCCCTGCGGGACACCGGCGGTGACGTTGTCGACGTCGGTGCCCTCGATGACCGCGGGGCTGAGCACGTAGGTGGCGCCGGTGTCGGGCTCGCAGGTGACGATCGGCTTGTCGGCCTCGTCCTGCACCGAGCCGAGCCCGGCCCGCGTGCACGGGAACGACGCGGCCTGCTTCTGCAGCGCCGCGATCGCGGGCTGGTAGGCGGCCGGGATGGACGTGACGCCCGTGGTCTCGCCGGTGATCTGCTGGGCCAGGGTGAGCTTGGTCCAGTCGACGGCGTCGACGGCCTTCTGCGCCGCCGCGGCGTCCGCCTTGGTCGTGGCCGCGTCGGGCGCGGTGGCGGGCGGCTGGGCGGCGGCCCACACGAGCCGGAAGCGCAGCTGCGCGGTGCGGCCGACCTCGTCGACGATGCCCTGCTCCTGGCGTCCGGGGATCTCGATGATCACCTGGTCGCCGCCCTGCGTGGTGACCTCGGCCTCGGAGACGCCGGTGCCGTTGACGCGCTGGTCGATGATGTCGCGGGCCTGCTCGAGCTTGACCGGGTCGACGTCACCCTCGGACGACTTGGCCTGCAGGGTGATGCGGGTGCCGCCCTGGAGGTCGAGCCCCAGGGCGGGCTTCCAGGTGCCGATCAGCGCGACGGCGGCGAACAGGGCCACGAGGACCACCAGGAAGGCTGCGAGGACGCGGCCCGGGCGGGCGTGGGAGGACCCGGGAGAGGGACGGGGTGTGGGCACCAGAGGAGTGTACGCACGCGTCAGTTGCGCCCGACGACCATTCCCCGAACCGGGAGGAAACCCTCAGGCTGCGCTCAGGCGGTGGGGTCGACCGGGCGGTCGCGGTCGTCGTCGACGGCCGTCTCGGCGGCCTCGTCGGTGAGGATCCGGGCCACCGCCGGACGCAGCACCTCGAGCACCACGCCGGGCGCGACCTCGAGCGAGAACG
>NZ_JBMGQR010000004.1:0-113943 GCF_049059935.1 Solicola agrisoli
ACGAGACCTGGAACGCCAAGGCCGAGCTGCAGGCGTACGGCGTGCAGCCCGACTGGTTCGGGCTCGGCGACCGCGACCTCGCCACCCACCTGGTGCGCACGCAGATGCTCTCGGCGGGCTACGGCCTGTCCGACGTCACGCGTGCCCTGTGCCGCCGCTGGGACACCGGCGTCGAGCTGCTGCCGATGAGCGACGACCGCGTCGAGACCCACATCGTGGTCGACGACGACGAGAGCCCCGCCGGGCAGAAGGCCATCCACTTCCAGGAGTACTGGGTGCGCCTGCGCGCCTCGGTGCCCGTGCGCGGCGTCGTCGCGGTGGGCATCGAGGCGGCCACCGCCGGCCCCGGCGTGGTCGAGGCGATCGAGGGCAGCGACGTCGTGGTCGTCGCCCCGTCCAACCCCATCGTCTCGGTGGGTCCGATCGTCGGCGTCGCCGAGATCCGCGACGCCTTGCGCCGCACGTCGGCGCCCGTGGTCGGGGTCTCCCCCATCGTCGGCGGCGCCGCGGTGCGCGGCATGGCCGACCAGCTGCTCTCGGGCCTCGGGGTCGAGGTCAGCGCGGCGGGCGTCGGACGGCACTACGGCTCGCGGGCCCGCGGCGGGCTGCTCGACGCCTGGCTGGTCGACAGCGGCGACGAGGACGAGGTCGCCACGCTGCGCGAGGCCGGCGTCGAGGCGCACGCGCGTCCCCTCCTGATGAGCGACGACGCGCTCACCGCGGCGCTCGCCGCCGACACGCTCGAGATCGGGCTGGCCCTGCGCGACCGGGCGTCGTCGTGACCCTCGAGGTCGTCCCGGCCCGCGGCTTCCCCGAGGTCGCCGCGGGCGACGACCTCGCCGCCCTCGCGGTGCGGCACCTGCCCGGGCTGCGCGACGGCGACGTCGTCGTGGTGACCAGCAAGGTGGTGAGCAAGGCCGCCGGCCTGGTCGTCCCCGGCGACCGGGCCGACCTGCTCGACGCCGAGACCGACCGGGTGGTCGCCGCCCGGGGGCCGCTGCGGATCGTCCGCACGCACCACGGCCTGGTGCTCGCCGCCGGCGGCATCGACCGCTCGAACACCGCGGTCGGGACGGCCGTCCCGCTGCCGCGCGACCCCGACGGCGACGCGCGCACGATCCGCCGGGCCCTCCACGACGCGACGGGCGCGACGGTGGCCGTGGTCGTCACCGACACGGCGGGCCGCGCGTGGCGCGAGGGCCAGGTCGACCTCGCGATCGGCGCGGCCGGGCTGCTGCCGCTGCTCGACCTCTCGGGCACCACCGACCCCCACGGCAACGACCTGCAGGTGACGGCCCCCGCCGTCGCCGACGAGGTCGCCTCGGCCGCCGACCTGGTGGCCGGCAAGCTCGCCGGGGTGCCCGTGGTGCTCGTCCGCGGCCTGGACCCCGCGCTGCTCACCGCCGACGACGGGCCGGGCGCCGCGGCGCTCGTCCGCGCCGAGGACACCGACCTGTTCGGGCTCGGCGCCGTCGACGCCGTGCGCGCAGCCGTCCGTCGCGACGGCCACCGCGGCTTCCCGGTGACGGGGCCCGGCGCGCTCGAGTCGGTCCTGCGGGACGCGTCGGAGGGCACCCCGGTCGAGCTGCGCGCCGAGCGCGACCGCGTCGAGGTGGTGCCCGCCTCGACGCAGGTCGACGCCCTCGTCGAGGCCGGCGCCGTCGCCGAGCGGGTGCGGGTGCTGGCCGCGGCCCACCGGCTCGCGGTCGAGGTCGTCGTCACCACCTGACACGCTGGGGGCGTGCCCCACGACACCGTCCCCGCCCTGATCGCGTCCGCCCTGGCGTCCGACCCCGGCCGCCCGTTCGTCACCTACTACGACGAGGCCACCGGCGAGCGCATCGAGCTCAGCGTCGCCACCACCGCCAACTGGGTGTCCAAGACGGCCAACATGCTGCAGGACTCACTGGCCGCCGACGACTCCACCACGGTGTCGCTCCGGCTGCCCGCGCACTGGGAGTCGGTGGTGTGGCACCTCGCGTGCTGGAGCGTCGGCTGCACCGTGGTCGCGGCGAACGCCGACGCCGACCTCGTGGTGCTCGGCCCGGAGGTGCTGACCGACGACGTGCCCGACGCCGACGAGGTGGTGGCGCTGTCGCTGCGTCCGCTCGGCGCCCGCTTCGCCGAGGCGCTGCCCGCGGGCGTCGTCGACTACAACGCCGAGGTGCTCGGCCACGGCGACGTGTTCTCCGCCTACGCCCCACCCACGCCGGCGTCGCACGCCGACCTGGTCGACCGGGGCCGCTCGGCCGCGCTCGAGCCCGGCGAGCGGGTGCTCGTCGTCGGCGACGTCGACGTGGTCGAGCCCCTGCTGGGCGTGCTCGTGGCGGGCGGGTCGCTCGTGCTGCTGCGCGACTCCTCGGGCGCCGAGGTGCCCGCCGGTCGCGCCGACGACGTCGCCGCGACCGAGCGGGTCAGCAGGCCGACGCGAGGTCCTGCGTCTCGTTGACCGTGGTCGAGCGCTCCTTGTCGACGTCGGGCGCCTGACCCGCCGTCTTGGCCTTCGCCGCCTTCTCGGCCGCCACCTGCTTCTTCGGCTTGGGGACGGTCTTGCCCTCGGAGACGTCGACGGCGCGCGACACCATCGCCCGCACCTCGTCGAAGTCGGGGTTGGAGGTGTTGATCGCCGGCGGCACCACCGACACCGTCGACACCTTGGCCGAGCGGGCCTTGAGCGCGAGGTCGATGAACGTGTCGAGCTCGCTCTGCGGGATGTCGGTCTCGAGCATCCGCTTGGAGGAGTTGGCCAGCGAGTTGACGTTCATCAGCACGGTCTGCGGGCTGAGCTGCTGCAGCATCGCGCTCATCACGCACTTCTGGCGCGCCATGCGCGAGTAGTCGTTGTTGGCGACGCGGCTGCGGGCGAACCAGAGCGTCTCCTTGCCGTCGAGCTTGTAGGTGCCCTTCTTGACGTACCCGGTGATCGGGGCGCCGATGCCGCCGATCGGGACGCGCTCGGGCACCGTCAGGCGCACGCCGCCGACGGCGTCCACGAGGTCCTTGAAGCCGTGCAGGTTGACCATCGCGTAGTAGCCGATGTCGAGGCCGGTGGCCTGCGAGACGGCCTGCTTGGTGGCGGCGATGCCCGGGTGGGTGACGCCGGGGAACAGCTCCTTGTGGTCCTCGGCCCAGGTGTTGACGCCGTTGAGGTAGCAGCCGTCGCAGTCGAAGCCCTTGGGGAACTGCTCGCGCATCGTCGACCCCTTGGGGAACGGGACGTTGGCGAGGTTGCGCGGAAGGCCGACGAGGACGGTGCGGCCGGTGTCGGCGTCGATGCTCGCGACCATCAGGGAGTCCGGACGCAGGCCGACGCGGCCCTTGCCGGAGTCGGCGCCCAGCAGCAGCACGTTGTAGCGGCCCTGCTCGGCGATCGAGACGGTCTGCTGGCCGAACACGTCGTCCATGAAGCTCTTCTGGACGGCCATCACGTGGGCGCCGAAGAACAGGCTGCCGGCGGTGACGAAGCACAGCACCGAGTTCACGCCGGTCATGGCCAGGCGGTGCGGGCGGCGCAGCTCGAGCGGCGCGCCGAGGCGCCAGGCGTCGACGAAGAGCACGACCCACCCGAGCGCGGCGCCGATGAGCAGCATCCGTCCGACCCACAGCAGCGAGCCGCTGGTGAAGACGCTGAGCAGGCTGCTGCGCGACGTCATCGCGAGGAGGACGAGCACGAGCAGCACCGTCCACGCGGCGAGCCAGCAGCGGATCGCGATGCGTCCGACGCGCTTGTTGCCCAGGACGAGCTGGGCCGAGCCGGGCATGACGAGGGTCATCGCCATCAGGACGAGGGCCCGGCGGAACCGGACCCGGGCCGAGACGTCCTCGGCCGGTTCGGGCCCGAACAGGGGCGTGCGGGGGTGCGACATGTAAAGAGATCCTCACGGGGGAAGACGCGAGCAGTGCCCGTCAGTATCACCTCGCCGACGGCCGTGACCTGCGCCGACGCGCCGTGCGCTCGGGTACCGTCGTCGCCATGCCCAACCGCGACCACGGGCCCGGCGAGGGCTCCTCGTCCGAGGACAAGTACGGCTGGCTCTACGGCGGCCCCTCGGACTCCAGCAGCCCGCCGGCCTCCCCGCCGCGGTCGGACCTCCCCCCGCCCGCGCTGCCTCCCCCGTCGTGGGCCAGCACGCGGGACGCCTCGAGCCGCAGCGGCGGTGGAGGCCCGGTCCCGCCGACCGATCGTCGGGCGTCCCGCTCCCCGCGCCCCAAGGGCAACGGCCGGCGCACCCGCCGCATCGTGCTCGCCCTCGTGCTGGCGTGGGTCGTCTTCCTCGTCGCGGTGCCGATCTGGGCGTGGAGCAAGATCAACAAGGTGGACGCCGCGCCCGACGGCGACCGTCCGGGCGAGCAGCCCGGCCAGACCTTCCTGCTCGTCGGCTCCGACAGCCGCGCCGGGCTGAGCAAGGAGCAGCAGAAGCAGCTCACCACCGGCTCGGTCGGGGGCAACCGCACCGACACGATCATGCTGATGCACACCGGCAGCGGCCCGACGCTGCTGCTGTCGATCCCCCGTGACTCCCAGGTCCAGATCCCCGGGCGCGGGCGCGGCAAGATCAACTCCGCCTACGCCATCGGCGGCCCGAAGCTGCTGGTGGAGACGATCGAGGAGAACACCGGGGTGCGGGTCGACGACTACGTCGAGATCGGCTTCGGGGGCTTCGTCAACATCGTCGACGCGGTCGGCGGCGTGCAGATCTGCCCGAAGAAGAACCTCAAGGACAAGGACGCCGGCATCAACCTGAAGGCCGGCTGCCAGGAGGCCGACGGCCCGACGGCCCTGGGCTACGCGCGGTCGCGCAAGCAGTACGCCGACTCCGACATCAGCCGCGTGCAGAGCCAGCGCGAGGTGCTGGGGGCGATCGCGGGCGAGGCCAAGTCGCCCTGGACGGTGCTCAACCCCGTCCGCTACGCCCGCGTGGCCGGCAGCGGTGCGTCGTCGTTGACGATCGGCGAGGACGTCGGGCCCCTCGCGCTCGGGCGCTTCGCGCTCGGGCTGTCGTCGGCGATGGGCGGCGGCGGGCTCAACTGCACCGTGCCGATCGCCGACCTCAGCGTCCGCTGGGACCGTGAGAGGGCGCTGAAGATGTTCGGGTACATCAAGCAGGACCGCACCGCCGACATCGGTGACCTGTGCACCGCCAACGGCCAGGTGGGCGGCTGACGTGGCACTCGTCCCCGCCGCCGTCCTCCTCGACGACGCCCGTGAGGCCGACGTCGCCGTCGGCGCCTTCAACGTCATCACGCTCGAGCACGCCGAGGCGGTCGTCGCCGGCGCCGAGCGCGCCGGGCGTCCGGTCGTGCTCCAGCTCAGCGAGAACGCGATCGCGTTCCACCGCTCCCCCGACGCGATCGCCGCGGCGTGCGTCGCGGTGGCGCGGGAGGCGTCGGTCGACGTCGCGCTGCACCTCGACCACGTCACCGGCGACGCCCTGGTGCGACGCACGGCCGAGCTCGGGTTCAGCTCGGTGATGTACGACGGGTCGACGCACCCGTACGAGCAGAACGTCGCCGCCACCGCTGACGCGGCAACCTGGGCGTCGGAGAACGGCGTCTGGCTGGAGGCCGAGCTCGGCGAGGTGGGCGGCAAGGACGGTGCGCACGCGCCCGGCGTCCGCACCGACCCCGCCGAGGCCGCCGCGTTCGTCGACGCGACCGGCGTCGACTCCCTCGCGGTCGCGGTGGGCTCCTCGCACGCGATGACCACCCAGGACGCCCGCCTCGACCACGACCTGATCCGCGCCCTGCGCGACGCCGTGCCGGTGCCGCTCGTCCTGCACGGCTCGTCCGGCGTGCCCGACGACGAGCTGCGCGCCGCCGTCGAGGCCGGGATGGTCAAGATCAACGTCGGGACGGCGCTCAACGTCGCGTTCACCGGCGCGGTGCGTGCCCGCCTGGCCTCCGACGACGCGGTCACCGATCCGCGGAAGTACCTGGCCGGCGCGCGCGACGCGGTGAGCGACGTCGTCGCCCACGTGCTCGGCGTGCTGGCGCTCAGTCCTGGTTCGTGATGGACGCGCGGAACCGGTAGCGGTCGCCGCGGTACGCAGCCACGGTGTACTCCAGCGGCCGGTGGTCCTGGTTGTACGACAGCTGGGTGGCCACCAGCACCGGCACCGCGAGGCCGGCGAGCTCGAGCAGGCGCTCCTCGTCGGCGTCGGCCTGCCGCGCCTCGACCGAGTAGTCGGCGACGCGCGGCACCTGCGGCGGACGACCGGCCGCGAGCGTCGCGTACAGGGAGGCGTCCGCGAAGTCGGTGTCGGCCAGCGCCGGGCACATCGCGAGCGGCAGCCGGTTGCGCTCGTGCACGACGACCAGGCCCTCGAGCGAGCGGAGCCGGACGAGGTCGAACAGCTCGGTGCCGGGCGCCACCCGCAGCACCTCGGCCTCGGCGACGGTGCACGGACGCACCTGCTGCGCGAGCACCTCGGCGGTCGTCGCGATGCCGTGCATCGTCGCCCAGTCGGCGAAGCCCTGCACGTGGGCACCGGGCGCCGGCGCCGAGCCCTCGTCGTCGACGAACCAGCCGCGCGACGCCGACGGGCGCACCACCCGTCGGCGCTCCAGCTCGGCGAGCGCGGACCGCACCGTCACCCGCGACACCCCGTAGCGCTGGGTGAGCACCCGCTCGGACGGCAGGCGGTCGCCGGGACGCGCGCCCGCGTCGACGAGGTCGTCGCGCAGGCGCCCGGCCACCTGCTCGAACAGCGGCAGCGCGTCGTCGGAGAGGAGTCCCCGGGGCAGTCGCTCGTCTGACATACCGGTACCATACCAGTATCAGACAGTTGACGGACCGGTGAGCGCGGCCTACCGTCCGCACGTGACCTCGACCTCCACCAAGCCCCTGCTCGCCGCCGACGCCGACGGCGCGGGGGCCACCACGCAGGAGATCGCGCAGCAGCCGCGACTGTGGCGCGAGCTGGCCCAGCAGGCCGCGGACGACCGCGAGACCACCGACTTCCTCGCACCGGTCCTGTCCCGACCGGACCTGCGGATCGTGCTCACGGGCGCCGGCACGTCGGCCTTCGGCGGCGAGATCCTGGCGCCCGCGCTGCGCCGCGCCACCGGCCGCCGGGTCGACGCCGTCGCCACCACCGACGTCGTCAGCGACCCGTACGGCGCCTTCGCCGAGGACGTCCCGACGCTCCTGGTGTCGTTCGCGCGCTCGGGCGACAGCCCCGAGAGCGTCGCCGCGACCGCGCTGGCCGACCGGCTGCTCACCGACGTCCACCACCTGCTCGTCACCTGCAACCCCGACGGCGCGCTCGCCCGTGACCACGGGCAGCGGGTGTCGTCCCGGGTGCTGCTGATGCCCGAGGGCGCGAACGACCGCGGATTCGCCATGACCTCGAGCCTGACGTGCATGACGCTGGCGGTGCTCCTCGCGCTCGGCCGCGTCGACCGGGCCGACGTCGAGCGCCTCGCGTCCGCCGTCGAGGTCGCGCTCCCCACGCTCGAGCTGGACGCGGCCTCGCACGCCGACCTCGACCCCGTCGCGCGCGTCGTGCACCTGGGCAGCGGGCCGCTGACGGGCCTCGCCCGCGAGTCGGCGCTGAAGCTGCTCGAGCTCACCGCCGGCCGCGTGGCGACGTTCTTCGACTCGGCCCTGGGGTTCCGGCACGGCCCCAAGGCGCTGCTCGACGACAGCACGCTGGTCGTCGTCCACGTGTCGACCGACCCCTACACCCGCGCGTACGACCTCGACATCGTCACCGAGCTCACCGGTGCGCTGCCGGCCGGACGGCTCGTCGTGGTGAGCGCCGAGCGCCTGCCGCTCGACGCCGAGCAGTGGACCTTCCCGTCCCTCGCGGGCGACCGGGACGAGCTCGTCGCGCTCGCCTACGTCGTGGCGTCCCAGGTGCTGGCCCTGCGCACCTCGCTCGCACTCGGCCTGACGCCGGACGACCCGTTCCCGAGCGGGGAGGTGAACCGTGTCGTCGCCGGCGTCACCATCCACGCGCTCGACGCCTGACCGCCGCGCCGAGACCTACCTCGGCGTCGACGGCGGCGGCACCAAGACCGCGCTGTGCGTCCTGCGGGGCGACGGGCGGGTGCTCGCGCGAGTCGAGGCGCCCAGCTGCTACTACCTCGGCCAGGACATCTCCCTGGTCGAGAAGGTGCTCGACCAGGGCGTCACCGAGGTCTGCGCGGCGGCGGACGTCCGTCCGTCCGACCTCTCCCACGCGTTCTTCGGCCTGCCCGGGTACGGCGAGGTGAGCGGCGACCTGGCCGCCCTGGACGCCGCGCCCGCCGCCGTCCTCGGCCACGACCGGTACCGCTGCGACAACGACATGGTCTGCGGCTGGGCCGGCTCCCTGGGTGCCAGCGACGGCATCAACGTCGTCTGCGGCACCGGCTCGATGACGTACGGCGAGCGCCGCTCCCACGGGATGCGCGTGGGCGGCTGGGGTGAGGTGTTCGGCGACGAGGGCTCGGCCTACTGGATCGCCGTGCGCGGCCTCGGCCTGTTCTCGCAGATGAGCGACGGACGTCGTCCGCGCGGCCCGCTCCACGCGCTGCTCCGCGAGCACCTCGCGCTCGAGACCGACCTCGACCTCGTCGACGTCGTGCTCAACCGCTGGGGCGGCGCGCGCGGCGAGGTCGCCGCCCTCAGCCGGGTCGTCGTCGCGGCGGCCGAGCAGGGCGACGCCCTGGCCGAGTCGATCCTGCACGAGGCCGCGCACGCGCTCGTCGACCTCGTCGAGGCCACCCGCGTCGGCCTGGGCTGGGACGACGGCAGCACCGTCCCCGTCTCGTGGTCGGGCGGCGTGTTCGCCTCCACCGTCGTGCGCGAGTCGTTCACCCGCGGGCTCGAGCTGCGCTCGCCGCACTACGAGCTGCGCACCCCGCAGCACGACCCCGTCGTCGGCGCCGCCCTCTACGCCGCCCGCCTCCACGGCACCCCCGTCACCGCACCCCTCGAGGAGACCTGATGACCCGATCGCGCAGCTGGATCCCCTACGCGGGTCTGCTCGTCCTGTTCTGGGGCGTGTGGGGCGCCTTCTCCGGCGAGCCGACCTCGCGGTACGGCTACCCCGACGAGATGGTCTACGTGATCTGGGCGTTCACCATGCTCATCCCGTGCTGGTTCGCGCTCCGCGGCGGCGTCCGGATCGACCGGCGACCGGTCGCGATGCGCTACGGCCTGCTCGTCGGGCTGACGGGCGCCGGCGGCCAGCTGATCCTGTTCAAGGCCCTGACGATCGGCCCGGCCTACCTGATCTTCCCGCTCATCTCGATCTCCCCCGCCATCACCGTGCTCATGGCCGTCGCCCTGCTGCGCGAGCGCATCCCCCGCCTCGCCGTCGTCGGCGTCGTGGCCGCCCTGGTGGCCATCGTGCTGTTCAGCGTGTCGGGCGACGGCGGCGCGGCCGACGCGGGCCCGTGGATCCCGCTGGCGCTCGTGGTCATGGTGGCGTGGGGCGTCCAGGCGTTCTTCATGAAGAAGGCCGCCACCGTCGGCGTCAACGACGGCACCACCTTCATGTGGATGACGGTCAGCGGCCTGGTGCTGGTGCCCGTCGCGATCGTCATGATGGGCGGCCTGCCCACCGGCGCCCCGTGGCAGGCCCCGGCCCTCACCGTGGGCACCCAGCTGCTGAACGCCGTCGGCGCCCTGTTCCTCGTCATGGCCCTCAGCCGCGGCAAGGCCTCCATCGTCGCGCCGAGCACCAACGCCCTCGCGCCCGTGCTCACCATCGTCCTGTCGCTGCTGGCCAACCAGACCCTGCCCTCGGTCTACGCCGCCATCGGCATCGTCCTGGCCATCGGCGGCTCCACCCTGATGGTCTACGCCGACGAGTCGCGCGGCGAGGACCTCCAGCACGCCCCGGAGGAGTCGCTACGCGGCCAGAGCCCCGCGTCGAGATGAGCCTCACTCGCCCGTGATTGCAGGCGAAAGTGACTGTCGGAGGGTCCCGCTAGGTTGGGTTCATGGCCGCAGAAGCATGGTTCGACGCTCGTGAGGAGCTCGCCGACGTCATCGACGTGAGTGCCGAGATCTCGCGACTCGAGGCGGCTCGCTTCCGTGGTGTCGCGGCCTGGGCCGTCGGTGGGACGAGGTCGCAGCGCGGGCCCGTCCGCGTGCTGCCCGGTCAGGAGCAGATGGTCCAGCTCGGCGGTGCCGGGTCGCCTGCGGTGCCCGAGTTCCTGGCCGCCGAGCTCGGCCCCACACTCGGCCTGTCGGCATGGGCGGCGCAGTCGCTGCTCGCCGACGCGCTCTCGCTGGTCCACCGGCTCCCGCACCTGCTCGAGGCCCTGGATTCCGGGGTGGCCGAGGTGTGGAAGGTCCGGATGGTCGCCGCCGGCACCCGCGGCCTGTCCGAGACCACCACGAGGATCGTCGACTGCCACCTGGCCAACCCGGCCCGTGACGGTGTGAAGCCACCCATCGCCCGGATCACCAGGTCGAGGCTGCAGCAGGTGATATCCCAGTACGACTACCTGGACCAGGCCGACGACGAGTCCGCCGAGGCCCGCACCGCGCACGCGTTGTCGCAGCGGTTCCTGCGGGTCCAGCACGGCCTGGACGGCACCGCCGACCTCACCGGACGCCTGTCCTCAGAAGTCGCCGAACGACTCGAGCAGGCCGTCGAGGACATCGCCACCGAGATGGCCGACACCGAGGACGACACCCGCCCCCGCCAGGTCCGCCGCGCCGAAGCCCTCGGACGGCTCGTCGTCCACCCCGGCCTGGCGCAGACCGTCCTGTACGTGCACCTTGATCACGCCACGGGCACCTGGTCGGCCGACAACCTCGGCGCGATCGACCAGACCGAGGCAGAGCACCTGGTCGGCCACGGGAACGTCACCATCAAGCCCGTCATCGACCTCGCCCACGAGATCACCGCCACCGGGTACGCCTCGCCGCCTCGGCTGCGTGAGCAGCTCAGGTTGGCTCAGCACGACACCTGCGCGTTCCCGTACTGCGACCGCCGCGCCGCCAAACGGGCCGACGTCGACCACGTCATCCCCTACGACAGCGGCGGGGCCACGTCGTCAGAGAACACCCACCTGCTCTGCCGCTACCACCACCGCGTCAAGACCCACGGCCGGTGGAAGGCGACCAAGACCGCGCCGGGCACCACCCGCTGGACCAGCCCCACCGGCCAGATCTTCGAGGTCGCCCACGGGCTGACGACACGACTACGAACCTGACGTCGACGGCTGGAGGCTCGACTCCGTGACGGCCTCGGCGCCGTCCTGTGACGAGTAGTCCGTCGATGCCAGCGAGGACGGGACGACGTCCTCCCGCTCGGGCACCTCGGCGTGCGGCGCCCGCTGCCTCGGCGGCGAGGCCGACCAGGCGCGGAGCGAGCCGAGGACGTCTGCGTAGAACTCGTCGACGGCGACGAGCACCGAATCGATGAAGGACCCGCGCCCGCGTCCCCGCTTGGTCCCGAGTGGGCGATCGACCGCGACCCTGAAGCTCCGGAGCTCCCTGGTCGGATCGACGACCAGGACCGAAGCGTCCTCCCGGACGGCCGAGAGCAGCTCGGCCGCCGCCGACCCTCGACCTCGAGCGACGAAGGCCTCGACCCGGATGGACTCCGGTGAGTTCTTGAGCTGTCTGACCAGCCAGTTGACCCGGGTCGTCGGACGACCCTCGCGAGGTGCCTCGATGTCGACGTGGCAGGTGACCTTCCCGGCGCGAAGGTCGGCGGTGACGACCAAGTTGCCCACCGTGTCGGGGATGCGTATCGCACCTGAGAGCTGGGCCGTCTCGCACAGCGCAGTCGCCAGGTGCTGGGACCGGACGGCAGGGTCGGCAGCCTCCTGGCGCGTCAGTGCGGGGATGACCTCGGTGCCCAGCTGCCTCCCGAGCTGGAGACTCGCGAACCGGAGCAACGCGTCGAACCGCGCCGCGACCTCGGCGATGCCCTTGTCGGAGGACCTCAACGTTCCGGCCGCGACCGACTCCCTGGTCGGGACCCAGCACTCGCCCATGTCGTCGAACTCCAGGGCGCCCGACTTCCGGTGCTCCAGGTACCGGATCAGCTCACCGAGGATCCACGCCTGCTCCGGATCGGCCACTCCGCGGAACTCCTTCTGCAGCACCGCCTGCGCGAGCACCTGGCTCCACGAGAGGTGATGGAGGGCCACCCTGCGCAGCTTGCGCCGGTCGACCTTGGTCGGGTGCTGACCTGCCGCGGGCGGGATCTCGTTCGAGATGGTGAGGACCGCGTCGAAACCCTGCTCGCGCGCGATGTCGAGGTAGTTCTCGAGCTGTTCGGCCGAGAGGTCGTTGCTGCCGGTCTTGACCTCGACCAGTGCCGTCCACGTCGTCGAGCCGCGCTTCACCCGGATCAGCCCGTCGGGGTAGAGACGTCGCTCACCCAGCATCATCGGGACCTCGATGTAGCAGTCGATCGCGCCGGCCGGCGCCCCGAACGGCTTGACGAGCCCCCGTCCGAACTCCTTCACGGCCCCGACGACGGCGAGCAGAGCCGACGTGGCCCGTCGCTCCTGCTCCTCGGCCCCGTTGATGCCCGAGGTCGGGATCAGACGCGCTTCGTGCCAGGTCTCTTCGCTCATGTCGCCCCCGAGATTCGATGGTCCGCAGACGGTACCCACATCAAGCGGACTCCGAGGTCGAACCGGAGATCTCGCCCCTCAGACCTCGAACACCGACCAGCAGATCTCGTTCCGCAGCCGCTGGTCGTCGAGCACGAGGTCGCGGACCGCGGCGGGGAGCTGGTCGCGCTGCCACCGACACTCGGCGCGCCCTGCGACGTCGGCCTGGCCGGGTGTCGCCGCGGCCCGAGCGGCCTTGATCGCGTAGGCGGCCGCGCCGAGCTCGTGGGCGGCGACGTGGGCGACGACACCTGCCTGGCCGGCGGCGTAGGCCGCGTGCCGGGGCGCGCCGGACAGGTCGCGGGCCGCGCCCATGGCGTGACCGCCTGCCGCGCGAGCCTCCATCATCCGCAGGTCGCCGCGCACCCAGGCGCGCGCCGCCTCGACGGCCCGTCGCGGTCGCGGGTCGTCGGGGCGGACGGACTCGAAGAGGTCGAGGACGTGCTCGGCGCAGGCGGCCGCCCAGAGCGCGAGCAGGTGGTGGTCCGCGTCGGTGAGCGTGCCGCCGCGTCGGAGCGTCACGAACCGGGGGTCTGGCACCGTCGGGAGGATCATGGTGCGGCCATTGTCTTCCGCCACCGCCCGAACGGGAGCACCATGGCCCGATGACCCACCCCCTCAGCCGCCGCGTGGGCACCGTGGCGCTCGCCGTCGCCGTGCCGCTCACCGGCCTCGCTGCCGTCCCCGCGTCCGCCGCCCCGGCCGGAACCGTCGTGACCAGGCGCGACGTCGACGGCGACAAGCGCAAGGACGCCGTCCACTTCTCCTCCGACGGCAGCGTGCTGACGATCAGCGTCGACCGCGCCCGGGGCAGGACGCTCAGCAAGCGGCTCCGCACGTCCGGCGTCGACGGCGGGATCTGGCACGGGGCGGCGGCGATCGACGGGCGACGCGGGGCCGAGCTGGTCGTCGTGGTCAAGGCCGGGGCGCACACGCTCTACAACACGGTCCTGACGATCCGCGGCGGCAGGCTCGTGACGGCCAGGACGCCGGCGGGCGCGGCCCGGTGGGTCACCGACAGCGCCAATTCGGCGAACATCGGGTGGCGACGCTTCAAGGACGACGGGCGCACGTACGTCACCAAGCGGTCGGTGGGCCGGGACGAGGACGGCGCCTGGGTCGGACGCGCCGTCACCTACCGGTGGACGTCGGACGGCTGGCGCAAGTCGGGCAAGGCGCGGACCCTGCGGCCCACGTCCGACCGCGTCGCCTACCGACTCGGCGGCTGGCGGGTCGCGGGCCTGCGCGTCTTCCCCTAGCGGCTACTCGCCCGCGAGGAACGCCGCCACCCGCGGGACGACGACGTCGGCGTCCTCGTCGAAGAAGCCGTGCCGACCGCCGGGCGTCAGCTCCACCCGGGTGTCGGGGATGCGCGACGCGAGCAGGTCGGCGTTGGCGGCCGGGACCATCAGGTCGTCGGTGCCGTGCAGCACCAGCGTCGGCGCCGCGACCGACGGGAGCCGGTCCCACGCGTCGTGGCCGTCGCTCACCCGCAGGTGGGCGCGGGTGGCCGCCGTCGACATGCCGGGGAAGCCGAGCAGGTGGGTGCGACGTCCGGACGCGCGCCAGGCCGGTGTGTAGAACAGGTCGACGAGCACCTCGCGACGGGCGTCGTCGTCGCGCTGGGCCAGCGAGCGTCGCACGTCCTGGCTCCGCTCGACGGCTTGCGCCCCGCCGGGCGAGCTGCAGGTGAGCACCAGACGGTCGACGCGGTCCGGGTGCTCGATCGCGAGCATCTGCGCGACCCGACCGCCCATCGACGTGCCCCAGACGTGCACGCGGTCGAGCCCGAGCCGGTCGAGCACCGCCACGGCGTCGGCGGCGAACGACGACGTCGACCAGCCGCGCTCGTCGCCCTCGGCACCCACGCTGCCGCCGGTGCCGCGGTAGTCGAACGTGACGGTCCGCCAGCCGACGAGTCGCTCGCGCAGTCCGCTCCACCAGTCGTGCGAGTTGGCCTGCCCGGGGAGCAGCAGGACGGTGGGGGCGCCGGGGCTGCCGACGTCCTGGACGGCGAGGTCGCTCACGGGACGACGCTAGCCCAGCCGCCGGTCCCTGATCCGCTCGAGCCTGGTCCACCCACGCCACCCGCGCGCCTCCATCAGCTCGAGCAGACGGGGCGCGAACGGCACCAGGTCGAGGAACATCGAGTCGAGCATCCGCACCAGGTCGTCCGGCATCTGGTCCTCGAGGTCCTCGGCCCCGCTGTCGGCGTAGGCGTCGAGCAGCCTCGCGAGCCGGTCGGCGATGTCAGCCAGCTCCGCGTCGTCGGGATCGCCGTCGACGGCCTTGGCGACGTCCAGGTAGAAGGCCATCGCCTCGGGGTCGTCGAGCTGCTGGTTCTTCAGCCGCATGTAGAACGCCATGTGCTCGGGCACCTGGGCGGCGACGAGGATCCACGCGTCGCGCTCGCCGCCGACGAACCGCTCGGACAGGCCCAGCGAGCGCAGCCGGTCGAGGTAGGCGACCGCCTCGGCCGGCAGGGCCAGGTCGGGCCCCGCCGGCAGGTGGGCGATGCGCTCGCGGTGCACGCGCAGCTGCCTGATCTCCGCACGCAACCGCCGGTCGATCTCGGCGACGGCCGCCTCCAGCTCGTCGCTGTCGGCCACCATCAGCTCGTGCACCCGGGCCAGGGGCACCCCGGCCTCGGCGAGCGTGCGGATCTTGATCAGCTCCACGGCGGCCGACGCGTCGTAGCGGCGGTAGCCCGAGTGGTCCCGCTCGGGCTCGGGCAGCAGACCGCGCGCGTGGTAGTGCCGCACCGCGCGCACGGTGACGCCGGCGTACGCGGCCAGCTGGCTGATCGTCAGCACGGTCCTGAGTCTCCTACCTGGACGGCACGCGCAGGAAGAGCCGGCGCGACCAGACGAACCCCACCATCGCGATGACGACGCACCAGCCGACGGCGAGCCACACGTCCGAGCCCGTCGGCGCCCCGGTGACCAGGGCCCGCAGCGTGTCGATCATGGGCGTGAACGGCTGGTGCTCGGCGAACAGGCGCAGGCCCGTCGGCATCGCGTCGGTGGGCACGAAGCCGCTGCTGACGAACGGCAGGAGCACCAGGAACATCGGGGTGTTGCTGGCCGTCTCGACGCTGTCGGCCGCCAGCCCCATGCCGACGGTCAGCCAGGTCAGCGAGAAGGCGATCAGCACGAGGAGCCCGAACGTCCCGAGCAGCTCGAGCGGCCCGGCGTCGGAGCGGAACCCCAGCCCGAACGCGACCGCGGCCACCACGACGACCGCGAGCACCGTCTTGATGACGGCGCCCAGCACGTGCCCGGTGAGCACCGAGACGCGCGCGATGTCCATCGTCCGGAACCGGGCGATGATCCCGGTGGTCATGTCGGTCGCGGTGGAGATCGCGGTGCCCAGCGCGACGCTGGCGACGGTCTGGATCAGGATGCCCGGCGTGATGAACACCAGGTAGTCGCCGCGGTCGCCGCCGCCGTCGACGCCGGGCAGCCCGGCGCCCATCGTCCCGCCGAAGACGTACACGAACAGCAGCAGGAAGACGATCGGCTGGACGACCAGGATGACCGACAGCGACGGGTAGCGGCGGACGTGGAGCAGGTTGCGACGCAGCATCGTGGCCGAGTCGCGGACGGTGTGCGTGGCGCTCATGCGTGGACCTTTCCGGTGAGGGCGAGGAAGACGTCGTCGAGGTCGGCCGACTCGACGGTCAGTGCGGTGACGGCGTCGTCGTCGAGGCCGGCGAGCACCTTCTGCAGGCCGGTGACGGTGCCGTCGTGGGGGAGCTGGGTGACCGAGCCGTCGGCGAGCTGGGCCGTGACGTGGCCGCCGGGAACCCGCCGCTTCAGCTCGGCCGCCGTGCCCTCGGCGACCAGGCGTCCGCCGTCGAGCACCCCGATCCGGTCGGCGAGCTGGTCGGCCTCCTCCAGGTACTGCGTGGTGAGCAGGACGGTGACGCCGTCGGCGACGAGCTCGCGGACGATCTGCCACAGGTCGCGGCGGCTGCGCGGGTCGAGGCCCGTCGTGGGCTCGTCGAGGAAGATCAGCCGCGGTCGCGCGACGAGCGTCATGGCGAGGTCGAGCCGTCGCTTCATCCCGCCGGAGTAGGTCTGGGCGCGGCGGTCGGCGGCGTCGACGAGGTCGAACCGCTCGAGCAGGTCGTCGACGGTGCGCGTCGCCGCGGTCCGGTCGAGGTGCGCGAGGTCGGCCATCAGGCGGAGGTTCTCGCGACCGGTGAGCAGCTCGTCCAGCGCCGAGAACTGGCCGGTGACGCCGATGGCGGCCCGCACCCCGGCGGGCTCGCTCCTCACGTCGAACCCGGCGACGCGCAGCGCGCCGTCGTCGGGGCCCAGGAGGGTGGACAGGATGGTGACGACGGTCGTCTTGCCGGCGCCGTTGGGGCCGAGCAGCGCGTAGACGGAGCCCTCGGGCACCGTCAGGTCGACGCCGGCCAGGACGACGTGGTCCCCGTAGGACTTGGTGAGGCCGTGGACCTCGATCGCAGGTGTCGTGGTGGTCATGCGGCCACTGTCGGACCCTGACCCTGCGTCAGGGTCAAGCGTGACTCCCGAGGATCAGAGGTTCGACTGGATCCCGGCGAGGAGCTGGCGGGCCATCACGATCCGCTGGACCTGGTTGGTGCCCTCGTAGATCTGGGTGATCTTGGCGTCGCGCATCATCCGCTCGACGGGGTAGTCGCGGGTGTAGCCGTACCCGCCGAGCAGCTGGACGGCGTCGACGGTCACCTGCATGGCGACGTCGGAGGCGAAAGCCTTGGCGGCGGCGCCGAAGAACGTGAGGTCCTTGTCGCCACGCTCGGAGCGGCCGGCGGCGGCGTAGGTGAGCTGGCGCGCGGCCTCGAGCTTCATGCCCATGTCGGCGATCATGAACTGCAGGCCCTGGAACTCCGCGAGGGCCTTGCCGAACTGCTGGCGCTCCTGCACGTAGCCGAGCGCGTAGTCGAGCGCCCCCTGCGCGACGCCGACGGCCTGGGCGGCGATCGTCACGCGGGTGTGGTCGAGGGTCTTCATGGCGGTCTCGAAGCCGGTGCCCTCGGCGCCGATCATCCGGTCGGCGGGGATGCGGACGTCGTCGAGGTAGACCTCGCGGGTGGGCGAGCCCTTGATGCCGAGCTTGGTCTCGGGGGCGCCGAACGACACGCCCTCGTCGGCTTTCTCGACCACGAAGGCGCTGATGCCGCGCGAGCGCTGGTCGGGGTCGGTCGTGGCCAGCACGGTGTAGAAGTCGGACTCGCCGGCGTTGCTGATCCAGCGCTTGACGCCGTTGAGCACGAAGTGGTCGCCGTCGCGGACCGCGCGCGTGCGCTGGTGGGCGGCGTCGCTGCCGGCGTCGGGCTCGGACAGGCAGTACGAGAACATCGACTCCCCCGACGCGACCGCCGGGAGGTACTTCTGCTTCAGCTCCTCGGACGCGGCGATGACCAGCGGCATCGTGCCGAGCTTGTTGACCGCGGGGATCAGCGACGCGGAGACGTCGGCGCGGGCGACCTCCTCGATCACCAGCACGGTCGCGAGCGCGTCGGCACCGGCACCGCCGTACTGCTCGGCGATGTGCGGGGCGTGGAAGTCCGACGCGCGCAGCGCCTCGTAGGCCTCCCGCGGGAAGCGCGCCTCGGCGTCGACGGCCGCGGCGTAGGGCGCCACCTTGTCGTCGCAGACCGCCCGCACGGCCTCGCGGATCGCGCGGTGCTCCTCGGACAGGGTGAACATCTCGTCGGCGCTCATGGGGTCCATGTTAATCGTCGGTAACATCTGGGACCAGCCCGGCCGCCTAGGATCGACACGTGCCCCAGACGCGTGAGATCACCACCGTCGACGAGCTGCGCGACGTCGTCGGCCACCCGAACGAGCGAGCGGCCGGCAAGGTCCGCGACCGGCTCGACGACCTGCACCGCGCGTGGCTCGCGCGGTCGCCGTTCCACCTGGTGGCGACCACGGGCGCGGACGGCTCGATGGACGTCTCGCCCAAGGGCGACCCGGCCGGGGCGGTGCACGTGATCGACGACCGCACGATCGCGCTGCCCGACCGTCCGGGCAACCGACGCGTCGACGGGTTCGAGAACATCCTGCAGAACCCGCGCGTCGGCCTGATCTTCCTGGTGCCGCGTCGCGGCGACACCCTGCGCGTCAACGGACGCGCGCGCCTGCTCGTCGACGCCCCCTACGCCGAGGCGATGGAGGTCAAGGGCCACCGTCCGACGATCGTCACCGAGGTCGCCGTCGACGAGGTGTTCTTCCACTGCTCCAAGGCGTTCCTGCGCTCCGACCTGTGGGACCCCGAGGCGTGGCCCGCGGACGACCTCCCGACTCAGGCCCAGATCGCCAAGGCGGCGAGCCCGGACACGCCGATGGCCGAGCTGCAGCAGCACTACGACCCCGAGCACTACCGCTCCCTGATGTACTGACCCTTCGCGCGCGCCACGTCGGCCAGCTCGGCCTGGAACGCGATCATCTTCTCGCGCAGACCCTCGTCGGACGCGGCGAGGATGCGGACGGCCAGCAGCCCCGCGTTGCGTGCGTTGCCGATGGCGACGGTGGCCACCGGGACACCCGCGGGCATCTGCACGATCGACAGCAGCGAGTCCATGCCGTCGAGGTACTTCAGCGCGACGGGGACGCCGATCACCGGGAGCGGCGTGACCGCGGCGAGCATGCCGGGCAGGTGGGCCGCTCCCCCGGCGCCGGCGATGATCACCTGGATGCCGCGGGTGTGGGCCTCGCGGCCGTAGGCCAGCATCTCGTCGGGCATCCGGTGGGCCGAGACGACGTCGGCCTCGTACGGCACGCCGAGCTCCTCGCACGCGATGCCGGCGGCCTCCATCGTCGGCCAGTCCGAGTCCGAGCCCATCACGATGCCCACGCGGGCCTGCTGGTCGGCCATCGTCACTCCTGCTCGTCGGGGAGGGTGCCCTCGAACCAGGCGGCGGCGTGCCGCGCGCGCTCGAGGACGTCGTCGAGGTCGTCGCCGTAGGCGGTCACGTGACCGACCTTGCGTCCGGGCTTCACCGCCTTGCCGTACAGGTGCACCTTGACGGCGGGGTCGCGCGCCCAGACGTGGGCGTAGCCGTCGTGCAGGTTGCCCACCTCGCCGCCGAGGATGTTGACCATCACCGTCCACGGCGCGCGGGCCTGCGGCGCGCCGAGCGGGAGGTCGAGCACGGCACGCAGGTGGTTCTCGAACTGGCTGGTGATCGCGCCGTCGATGCTCCAGTGCCCGGTGTTGTGCGGACGCATGGCCAGCTCGTTGACGAGCACGCGACCGTCGGCGGTCTCGAACAGCTCGACGGCGAGCACGCCCACCACGTCCAGCTCGGACGCGACGCGCATCGCGACGTCCTGCGCCTCGAGCGACAGCTCGTCGGACAGGTCGGGTGCCGGGACGACGACCTCCTTGCAGATGCCGTCCAGCTGGTACGACTGCGCGACGGGGTACGCCGCCACCTGCCCCGACGGCGAGCGGACGACGAGCGCCGACAGCTCGCGGACGAAGTCGACCTTCTGCTCGGCGAGCACCTGCACGCCCGACGCGAACGCGTCCGCCGCGCCCGCCTCGTCGTGCACGACCCAGACGCCCTTGCCGTCGTAGCCGCCGCGGGTGGTCTTGAGCACGACCGGGTAGCCGTCCTCGGACCCGGCGAACGTCGTCACCTCGGCCGGGCTGCCCACCAGCGCCCACCGCGGGCACGGCACGCCCATCTCGGACAGCCGGCGACGCATCTCGCCCTTGTCCTGCGCGTACAGCAGCGCGTGCGGGCCCGGGCGGCACGCGTGGCCCTCGGCCTCGAGCGCCCGCAGGTGCTCCGGCGGCACGTGCTCGTGGTCGAACGTGACGACCGCGCAGCCCTCGGCGACGCGGCGCAGGTCGTCCAGGTCGGTGTGGTCGCCGACCTCGGGGTCGCGCGCGACCTGCGCGGCGGAGACGTCGGGCCCCTCGGCGAGGAGCCGGATCGGCACGCCCAGGGCGACCGCCGCCTGCTCCATCATCCGGGCGAGCTGCCCGCCTCCGACGATCGCGATGACCGGCGCCTGCGTCGGGTTGTCCACGGCCGCGAGCCTAGACCAGGTCGGCCCGGTCAGCGGGTGCGGTCGTCGACGGGGGTCAGGACGAACCCCTCGGCCACCGTGCCGAACCGGCGCACGTCGTGCGGGCGCCGGGCCGCGTGCAGCGCGACGTAGGCGCACACGACAGCGTCCACGCGGTCCTCGACGGCCTTGAGGTGGCTCTTGCGCGTCGCACCCTCCACCTGCGCGACGACGTCGTGCCACACCGGGCCGTCCAGCGTCAGGGACGGGTCGGCGTCGGCGAGGCCCTCGAGCAGGCGGCAGAGCCGCAGCAGCTCGGACCGCAGCAGGGGCAGGTCGCGTCCGGGCTTGTGCTTGTAGGTGAGCACCCGGTCGAGCCCGAACAGGGCGACGGTGGCGGCGTGCGGGTAGACCTCGAGGGCGACGCGATCGGTGTCCGACGCGTCCGGGTCCAGGCCGAGGCCGAGCGCCGCGGCCAGACGGTGGGCGCGGCCGCCGTCGGCGAACTCCGGACGCGCCAGGCTGGTGGGGTGGCAGCCCGCGCCGTAGCGGGCGAACACCGCCGACAGCGCGGCCTCGGCCGGCCGCCGCCCCGACGCGTTGCGCACCACGAGCGGTGCGTCGAAGGCCACCAGGCACGGGCCCTGCACGTGCGGCTCCAGCCAGGCGAGGACGTCGGCGTCGTCCCGCCCCTCGGCGAGGTCGAGCAGCGCGCCGTCGTCGTCGAGGGCGGCGAGGCCGGTCCGGGCCCGGGTGCCCCAGGCGAGGTCCACACCGACGTAGCGCACACCGCAGGCTAATCTCGGAGGTCGACCTTCCCGAGGAGTCCCCCATCGTCGCCCTGATCCGTGCTGCGCTGATGCGTCTCGCGGACCGCGGACTCGGACGCGAGGTGGTCCTGTTCGGACTGGTCGGGCTCACCGGGTTCATCACCGACGTCGGGTTGTTCAACCTGCTGCGCTTCGGCGAGGGCGCCCCGCTGGCCGACAAGCCGGTGACCGCCAAGATCATCTCGGTGGTCGTCGCGACCGTGATCACCTACATCGGCAACCGCCAGCTCACCTGGCGCCACCGCCCGCGCGGCGACCACCGCCGCGAGCTGGTGCTGTTCTTCGTCTTCAACGGCCTGGGGCTGCTGATCTCGGTGGGCTGCCTGGCCGTCTCGCACTACCTGCTGGGGTTCACCAGCCAGCTCGCCGACAACCTGTCGGCCAACGGCGTCGGCCTGGTGCTCGGCACGACGTTCCGCTTCTGGGCCTACCGGACGTTCGTGTTCCCGCCGGAGAAGGCCGAGCCTCAGCCCTCGTAGGCCCAGGCGCGGCGGACGGCGATCGGCTCGATGTTGCCGAAGCCGTGCAGCGGACGCGGCGGCAGCGTGCGCCACTCGAAGCCCTCGTCGAGGCGGTCGGCGGTGGGCTGGTCGGTGATGGTGCGGTTGCGCCGGGCCACCGACGTGAGCCGTGCGGCGAGGTTGACCGGCGGGCCGTAGACGTCGCCGAGACGGCTGATCACCGGACCGGTGGCCAGGCCGACCCGGACGTCGGGCAGCGAGGAGTCACGCCCGATGCCCTCGATCACCGCGAAGGCGATCTCGACGGCCGCCTGCGGGGACTCGGCGACGAACAGCACGGCGTCGCCGAGGGTCTTGATCGGGCGACCGCCGCCGGCGGTGACGAGGTCGGCGCACCGGCTCTCGAAGCCCTCGACGAGGTCGCCGAGCGCGGCGTCGTCGATGCCGTTGGACAGCGCGGTGAAGCTGACGAGGTCGACGAACCCGACGGTGAGCACCTGGTGCAGGAGGTCCTCGTCGGCGGCACCGAGCGCCTCGACGCGCACGAGCGCGGCCGCGAGGTGGCGCCGCCAGGCGTAGACGAGCAGCCGCTCGAACGCGGGGCCGACCTGGCGCACGAGGTCCAGGCCCGAGCCGAGCCGGCTGGACGACGAGCCGTCCTCGACCCGTCCCTCGACGAGCTCGGCCAGCGTCGAGACCTGCCAGTCGGCCAGGCGCGACATGGTGTTGCCCAGGGCGCGCGTGAGGCGCATGGCCGTCACGCGGTCGAGCACTCCGGACTCGACGGCCTGGTGCACGGTGCGCAGGGCGTCGAGGTCGGCGTCGACGAAGGCGCGCGAGCCGCCGGAGTCGGGGAACCCGAGGGCGCGCCACAGGCGGTCGGCCTCCTCGACGTCCATGCCGGTCAGCTCGGCGACCTCGTCGTTGGTGTACGTGGGGTCGCCGCCCAGGATGACGCGCGAGAGGGCGTCGCGGGGGTCGGGGGCGCCGAGGTCAGACTCGCTCATCGCCACCTCGCTGGTGCACGTCGAAGACCAGGGTGCTGAGCGTGCGGTGGACGGACTCGACGTGCGGCACGTCGGGCAGGCGCAGGCCGCTCTGCTCGCTGGCGTTGGAGACCACGAGCGTGCCACAGCCCAGGATGCGGTCGTTGAGGTTCTTCTCGAACGCGACGTCGTTGACGAGGTTGAGCGGGATGACACGTCCCGAGCGCGTCAGGATGCCCTTCTGCTCGATCAGGCGCCGGTTGGTGATCGTGTAGGACGTGGTGAACCACCGCAGGAACGGCCGCAGCACCCACCACAGGACGACGACCGCGGCCACCACGAGCACCGCGATGGTGAGCGGCTCGGCCGAGCCGGTGTCCTGCGCGAGCGCGACGAGGAACCCGCCGAGCCCGCAGGTGGCGATCAGGACGACCACCGGCAGCGCGAGCACCTTGACGTGGGTGCGGACCGAGAGGACGACGTCCTCGCCGTCGGTCAGGAGCTTGCGTGACACACCCATGAGGCTGATGGTGTCACGCGCGACGACGCACGTGCACGACGTCGCCGGCGCTCAGCGCGTGCCGCACGCCCTCGGAGCGGACGACCAGGCGGCCGCCGGCGTCGACGGCCTCGGCCTCGCCCAGCAGCGGCTCCTCGCCGGTCCGCTCGACCCGCACCTGCTGGCCGAGCGTGGAGCAGCGGCGGACGTAGGAGTCGAGCAGCCCCACCTGCGGGTCGCCCTCGGCGGCGGCCCAGGCGCGGTAGAGCGCCTCGAGCGTGCGCGCGTACGAGCGGAGCAGGACGGTGCGGTCGGTGGTGACGGCACCGGCGAGCGCGAGCGACGTGGCGGTGGGCACCGGCAGCTCGTCCTGCCTCTGGTGGACGTTGAGCCCGACGCCGACGACGGCGGCCGGCCCCACGTCGGTCGAGACCCGCTCGACCAGGATCCCCGAGAGCTTGAGGTCTCCGACGAGCACGTCGTTGGGCCACTTCAGGACGGCGTCGACGCCCGCGGCCTGCACCGTCTCGGCGACGGCGATGCCCACGAGCAGCGGCAGCCAGGACCAGCGGTCGGCCGGCACGGGGTCGGGGCGCAGGAGCACCGAGACGCTGATGGCCGCCTGCGCCGGCACCGTCCAGGGCCGGCCCATTCGTCCACGGCCGGCCTGCTGGTGGTCGGTGGTGACGAGCGTGCCCTCGGGCGCACCGTCGGCCGCGAGCGCGGCGAGGTCGGCGTTGGTGCTGGCGGTGCTGGCGCTGACCTGGACGTCGCGCCACCAGGTGCCCGGGCCGACCAGCGCGTGGGTCAGCGCCGCGGCGTCGAGGGGCGGCCGGTCCAGGTCGGAGAAGGTCACGCCCGTGAGCCTGTCACACGCGTCCGACGGGGGTCGGCGTTAGTGTGTCGCGCGTGAGCGAAGCCGCCGCCCCGGACGAGGGCCCAGACCTGCAGACCACCGCCGGCAAGATCGCCGACCTCGACCGCCGCCTCGACGAGGCCGTGCACGCCGGGTCCGCGCGCGCCGTCGAGAAGCAGCACGCCAAGGGCAAGATGACCGCCCGCGAGCGCGTCGAGAAGCTGCTCGACGAGGGCTCGTTCGTCGAGCTCGACGAGCTGGCGCGCCACCGGTCCACCGCGTTCGGCCTGCAGGAGAAGCGTCCCTACGGCGACGGCGTCGTCACCGGCTACGGCACGGTCGACGGCCGCCAGGTGTGCGTGTTCAGCCAGGACTTCACCGTCTTCGGCGGCTCGCTCGGCGAGGTCTACGGCGAGAAGATCACCAAGGTGATGGACCTCGCCATGAAGACCGGCAGCCCCATCGTCGGCATCAACGAGGGTGCGGGCGCGCGCATCCAGGAGGGCGTCGTCTCGCTCGGCCTGTACGGCGAGATCTTCCGCCGCAACGTGCACGCGTCGGGCGTCATCCCGCAGATCTCGCTCATCATGGGCGCCTGCGCCGGCGGCCACGTCTACTCCCCCGCGGTCACCGACTTCACCGTGATGGTCGACGGCACCTCCAACATGTTCATCACCGGCCCCGACGTGATCAAGACCGTCACCGGCGAGGACGTCACGATGGAGGAGCTCGGCGGTGCGCGCACCCACAACACCAAGAGCGGCAACGCCCACTACATGGGCACCGACGAGGACGACGCGCTCGAGTACACCAAGGCGCTGCTGTCGTTCCTGCCGCAGAACAACATGGAGGACGCGCCGGCCTACGACGAGCAGCCCGACCTCGAGCTCACCGACGTCGACCGCGCGCTCGACACGCTGATCCCCGACTCGCCCAACCAGCCGTACGACATGCACACGGTGATCGAGTCGGTCGTCGACGACGGCGACTTCCTCGAGGTGCAGTCGATGTTCGCGCCCAACATCGTCATCGGCTTCGGCCGGGTCGAGGGCCGCAGCGTCGGCGTCGTGGCCAACCAGCCGATGCAGTTCGCCGGCACCCTCGACATCGACGCGTCCGAGAAGGCCGCCCGCTTCGTCCGCACCTGCGACGCCTTCAACATCCCCGTGCTCACCTTCGTCGACGTGCCCGGGTTCCTCCCCGGCACCGACCAGGAGTGGAACGGCATCATCCGCCGCGGCGCCAAGCTGATCTACGCCTACGCCGAGGCCACCGTCCCGCTGGTCACCGTCATCACCCGCAAGGCCTACGGCGGCGCGTACGACGTCATGGGCTCCAAGCACCTCGGCGCCGACGTCAACGTCGCGTGGCCGTCCGCGCAGATCGCCGTGATGGGCGCCCAGGGCGCCGTCAACATCCTGTACCGCAACGAGCTGAAGAACGCCGACGACCCCGAGGCCCGTCGCGTCGAGCTGATCGACGACTACGAGCGCACCCTGGCCAACCCGTACACCGCCGCCGAGCGCGGCTACGTCGATGCCGTCATCCAGCCGCACGAGACCCGCTCGGAGGTCGTCCGGTCGCTGCGGCTGCTGCGCACCAAGCGCGAGACGCTGCCGCCCAAGAAGCACGGGAACATCCCCCTGTGAGCGACGCGAACGGGGAGGGACCTGTGAGCGAGGCTGCCGAGGCACCGCGGCCGCCGATGCTGCGCGTGGTCAAGGGCGAGCCCACCGACGACGAGCTGGTCGCGCTCGTCACGGTGATCGCCGCCCGTCGCGCCGCCGCGGCCGAGGCCGTGCGGGCGGCGAAGCCGCGTCGGCGGTCGGCCTGGGGCGACCCCGCGCGCGCCGTCCGTCCGCCGCACTCGCACGGTCCCGGCGGCTGGCGGGCGTCCGCGTTCCCGGGCTAGCGCGATGATCCGTCCGAGCACCGACCTGACGCCCGCCGCCTGGGTCGCCGAGGCGGGGCGCACCGAGCCGTGGCAGCGGCTCGTCTCGACGGGCCCGGCCGGGTACGAGGCCTACGCGCGGCTGCGGTTCACCGACGACGAGGACCCGCGTCACGACGAGCCCGGTGCGCTCTACCGCGCCTGCGCGACGCTGGCGGCGTTCACGACCACCCCGGACGACCTGCACGTCGCGCTGTGGGAGGGCTGGGGGCTCGACCTCGTCGCGCCGCGCTTCCACGTGCGGCCCCCGGGCGAGGTCGCGATGCGGTCGTACTGGCTGTTCACCGCGGCCGTCTCGGACCTCCCGGCCTGGCCGCACGAGCCGCCCGCGATGGTCTGGCCCGACGACCGCGCGTGGTTCGTCGCGTTCGACGTCGACCCGCCCGACGCGGGCATCGGCGGCTCCCGCGAGGCGGTCGACGCACTGCTGGCCGACCGGCTGGTGGACGTGGTGGCGGCATGAGGTTCGTGCTGGCGTCGCAGTCGCCGGCCCGTCTCGCCACGCTGCGGGCGGCGGGGATCGAGCCCGAGGTGATCGTGTCGGGCGTGGACGAGTCGCAGGTGACGGGGCCGGGCGCGGCGGACGTCGCGTCACGGCTGGCGCAGCTCAAGTGCCGCGCGGTCGCCGGCGACCTTCCGTCCGACGCGCTCGTGGTGGGCTGCGACTCCGTGCTCGCGCTCGACGGCGACATCCTGGGCAAGCCCGACGACGCCGCGGACGCGGTGGGTCGCTGGCGCCGGATGCGCGGCCGGTCGGCGGTCCTGCACACCGGGCACTGCGTCTCCCACGGCGGCCGCGAGATCACCCGCGGCGCGGCCACCACCGTCCACTTCGCCGACGTCGACGACGCCGAGATCGAGGCCTACGTCGCGAGCGGCGAGCCGCTGTGGGTGGCGGGCGCGTTCACGATCGACGGCCTCGGCGGCGCGTTCGTCCGCGGCATCGAGGGCGACCACCACAACGTCGTCGGCATCTCGCTGCCCCTGCTGCGCGAGGTGCTGGCCGAGCTGGGCGTGGCGTGGACCGACCTGTGGGCGCCGCGCCCGTGACGCGCGCGCGGTGGCTCGGCCTCGGACTGCTCGCCGCCGTGGTCGGGGTGGTGTGTGTCGCCGTGCTCACGCACCATGAGCCGGACGGCCCCGTCTCCGGCGACGATCCGGACCAGTTCGAGAGGCTCGCCCTGCCAGAGGCCCCCGGCACCGACGAACCTCAGCAGCCGGTGCGGCCTCCCACGTCGCTAGTGGAGTCCCGTCCCGTACGGGTGGGCACCACCGAGGTCACGTTGCTCGCGCTGCGGCTCGGCCCAGCCAGCACCTTCGACGGCCGGCGCATCCGTAACGTCGAGGTCGTGACCAGGATCGGCCCCGACGGGGCGGAACCAGCCCCGCTCCTCGGTGGTGACGCTCGCTTCGAGACGCCGGACGGCGGCTACATCGAGGCGCCATCCACCGGCTGCGCAGACGTGGACGACGAGCGGTGCGTCGCCTTCGAGGTGCCCACCGGCGCCGGCCGTCTGGTGATCGGACGGCTCGACCCCTTCCCGGTGGCGGTCGCGATCCCCGCCGCCTGACTCAGGCGAGCAGCGCGCCGCTCGCGGTGCCGCGGGTCGTGCGGACGGCGACGATCGCCCAGGCGGCGAGCAGGCCGAGGTAGAGCAGCACCGCGGCGACCGCCAGGACGTCGGCGCCCGAGACGTCGGCCAGGCCCGAGGTGCCCGTGACGACGGTGCCCAGCGGGAAGGTGAACGACCACCAGGTCAGCGAGAACGGGAGACCCTGCCGCGCGGTGCGGACGGTGAGGGCGACCACGAGCGCGAGCCACAGCATCGCGAAGCCCCACACCGGCACGCCGTAGACCAGGGCGAGCGCCTCGAACGCTCGCCCGTAGGGCGCGGGCAGGATGCCGTCCGCGGCGCCGCCGAGGTTGTGGGCGGCGGTGACCGACTGGCCGAGGAAGCCGAGCACGATCCACAGGGTCGGGACCGTGGCCGCGGCACCGACGCCGTGGTGCACCAGACGGCTCCAGATCGTCGCCGTGACGAAGACGCTGGCCAGCAGCGTCAGGCCGAACATCGCGTAGCAGGCGAGCAGCAGCGTCAGGCGGGGCTGGCCGGCGGGCACGTGCGGCAGCAGCAGGCTGCCGGTCGCGGCGCTGACCATCGGCGGGACGACCGGCATCAACCATCCGCCGAACGCCGAGTCGGGCTCGGTCCCGTGCTCGGTGAGCACGCGGTACGGGATCGCGACGGCGGTCCACAGTCCCAGCAGGGTGCCGGCGGTCCACAGCACGGCCGAGACGGGCGCAGCCGCCGCGCCCAGCACCGGCTGCCCGACGAGCAGGGCCCCGGCGCCGACCGTCATCAGGCCCATGGCGGGGGCGCCGTAGAAGTGCGACATCACCGGGTCGTGGATCCATCCGCGGGCGGCCTCGGTGTGGTGCATCCAGTGGACGGCCGTCGCCGCGGTCACGACCACGAGCAGCACGGCCGCGACGCCCCAGACGACCAGCGCGAACGGACGCAGCACGGCCGGCTGCCACGGCAGCGTCGCCGCCGCGTTCGCCACGATGCCGGTGCCCATGACCGACGCGAACCAGTTCGGTCCGAACGTCGCGAGCGAGCGACGGGCGCGGGCGGCGGGGCGGTCGGCTGTGGTGAACATGTCTCCATCGTCGTCGCGCGGCAGGCCCGCCAGTAGGCCCCGCGACGCTGTGCGTCCACAAGCGCAGGTTGTGGCAGGCGTCTACGGTGTCGTCGTGCCTCCCGGACCCCACCTGCCCGACCTCGCGACGCTCACGCTGCTCGTCGACGTCGCCCGGACGGGCAGCATCGGCGGCGCGGCGCGCGAGGCCGGCGTCACCCAGCAGGCGGCGTCGGCCCGGTTGAAGGCCACCGAGGCCCAGGTGGGCGTGCCCCTGCTGCAGCGTGGCGCGCGCGGGTCGGAGCTGACGGCCGCCGGGCGCGTGCTCGTCGAGGGTGCCGTGCGGCTGCTCGACGTCGCGGCCGAGGTGGAGCAGGCCGTCGAGGCGCTGCGCACCGACCGCGGGCGCGAGCTGCACGTCGGCGCATCCATGACGGTCGCCGAGCACCTGCTGCCGGGCTGGCTCGTCCAGCTCCGACGTCGTCAGGTCGCCGCCGGGCAGGAGCCCACGAGCGTCAGCCTGGTGGCCGCCAACAGCCGCGACGTCACTGACGCGGTGCTCGTCGGCGAGGCCGCCGTCGGCTTCGTCGAGGGCGTGGCCGCGCCGTCCGGGCTTTCGTCGTCGGAGGTCGGACACGACGAGCTGGTGCTCGTCGCGGCACCGGACGACCCGCTGCTCACCCGTCGGCGCGCCCTGACTCCCGGGGAGGTCGCCGCGCTCGCCCTCACCAGCCGCGAGCGGGGTTCTGGCACCCGTGAGGTCGTCGTGAGCGCCCTCGGCGACCACGGGCTGTCTCCGGCGACCCCGTCGGTCGAGCTCGGCTCGACCACCGCCATCCGCGAGACGGTCCGCGCCGGCGGTGCCCCGGCGTTCCTCAGCCGCCTCGCGGTGGGACGTGACCTCGACGCCGGCCACCTCGTCGAGGTGCCCGTCCGCGACCTCGACCTGCGTCGGAGCCTGCGCGCGGTCTGGGTCGGTGGCTCGACGCCCCCGGCCGGGCCGGTGCGCGACCTGCTCGCGATCGCGTCGGCGTCGCAGCAGTGACGCCCGACGAGCGGGCCGCGCGGACGGCGCGCGTCCACGAGCCACACGTGGCGCCGCTCAACGCGCTCGTGGAGCGCTGGCGTGCGGGACCTCCGGCGCGCACCGTTCCCTGGTTCGACCCCGACGGCGGCGGCGTGGACGCCACCGTGCTGCTGCTCATGGAGTCGCCGGGGCCACGCACGGTCGAGGCGGGGGCGGGTGCGATCACCACCGAGGACAACGACGACCCCACCGCGCGCCGCCTGCACCGACTGCGCGTCGAGTCCGGCCTCCCCCGCGAGCGGTGCGTGCGCTGGAACGTCGTGCCGTGGGCCCTGGGACGCACGCCCACCGTCGCCGACCTCGAGGAGGCTCGGCCCGCGCTCGCCGACGTCGTCGCGCTGCTGACCCGGCTGCGCGTCGTCGTCCCGTTCGGCACCGCGGCCCTCAACGGCTGGATGCGTCACCTGACGTTGACCACGGGCGCGGGCGTCGTCCCCACGCTCGGCGTGCCCCACCCCTCACCGGCCAACGGCCACCGACGGTCCGAGTCCGAGGCGAGGACGGTCGCGGCGCTGCGCACCGCGCGTGGGCTCTGACTACTCCACCGGCAGGCCGAGGCCGCGGGCGATGAGCATGCGCTGGACCTCGGAGGTGCCCTCGCCGATCTCGAGGATCTTGGCATCGCGGTAGAAGCGGGCGACGGGGTACTCCTCCATGAAGCCGTAGCCGCCGAACACCTGGGTGGCGATGCGGGTGGCGGTGACGGCCGACTCGCTGGTGTAGAGCTTGGCGATCGACGCGGCCTGCTTGATCTGCGTGGACGGCGCTCCGGCGTCCTTCATCGCGGCCGCCTGGTAGGTCAGCGCGCGCCCGGCCTCGGCCATCACGGCGAGGTCGGAGATCTGGAAGGCGACGCCCTGCTTGGAGCCGATCGGCACGCCGAACGTGGTGCGCTCCCCCGCATACTCGACGCACAGGTCGAGGCAGGCCTGGATGCAGCCGACAGCGAGTGCGGCGATCGCGATGCGTCCGTCGTCGAGGGTGGCCAGGAACTGCGCGAAGCCGCGGCCGCGCTCGCCGAGGAGGTGGTCCTCGGGGACGCGGGCGCCGGTGAACGTCAGCGGGTGGGTGTCGCTGAGGTGCCAGCCGAGCTTGTCGTAGGACTTCTCGGCCGTGAACCCGGGCGTGCCGGACGGGACGCAGATCGCCGAGATCTCCGGGCGCCCGTCGGGACGCTCGCCGGTGCGCGCCGTGACGGTGACCAGCGAGGTGATCTCCGACCCGGAGTTGGTGATGAACTGCTTGGCGCCGTCGACCACCCACTCGCCGTCCTCGAGACGGGCCCTGGTGCGGGTGCCGCCGGCGTCGGACCCGGCGCCCGGCTCGGTGAGCCCGAAGCCGGCGAGCGCGCGTCCGGCCACGAGGTCGGGCAGCCACTGCTTCTTCTGCGCGTCGGACCCGAACGCCTGGAGCGGCGCGATGCCGAGGCCCACGCCCGCCTCGAGCGTGATGCCGACCGACTGGTCGACGCGTCCGAGCTCCTCGATCGCGATGCACAGGCTGGTGAAGTCGCCGTCGGCGCCGCCGAACTCCTCGGGGGCCGTCAGGCCGAACAGGCCGAGGTCGCCCATCTCGCGCACGAGCTCGACCGGGAAGTGGTGGTCGCGGTCCCACTGGGCCACGTGCGGGGCGACCTTCTCGGCGGCGAAGTCGCGCACCATGGCGCGGAAGTCTGCGTGCTCGGGAGTCAACGTCATGCCTCGATGTTAATGGTCGTTAACACACCCTGTCACCCCCCGCGGCGCGCTCGCCCTAGACTCGGCTCGCTGCCGACCCAAGGAGTCCGACGTGAGCAAGCACCAGGGCAACCGCCCGTTGACCAAGGTCCTCGTCGCCAACCGTGGCGAGATCGCGGTCCGGGTGATCCGCGCCTGTCAGGACTCCGGCATCGGCAGCGTCGCCGTCTACGCCGAGCCCGACCGTGACGCCCTGTTCGTGCGGCTCGCGGACGAGGCGTACTCGCTCGAGGGCAGCACGCCCGGCGACTCCTACCTGTCGATCGAGAAGATCGTCGCCGCCGCGCAGCGCTCCGGCGCCGACGGCGTGCACCCCGGCTACGGCTTCCTGGCCGAGAACGCCGACTTCGCCCAGGCCGTCATCGACGCCGGGCTGATCTGGATCGGGCCGTCGCCCGAGGCGATCACCGCCCTCGGCGACAAGGTGCAGGCCCGCCACATCGCGCAGAAGGTCGGCGCCCCGCTCGTGCCGGGCACCAAGGACCCCGTCGAGTCCGCGGCCGAGGTCGAGGCCTTCGCCGACGAGCACGGCCTGCCCATCGCGATCAAGGCCGCCTTCGGCGGTGGCGGACGCGGCCTCAAGGTCGCCCGCAAGCGCGAGGAGGTCGCCGACCTCTACGAGTCCGCCGTCCGCGAGGCCGTCAGCGCCTTCGGTCGCGGCGAGTGCTTCGTCGAGCGCTACCTCGACAAGCCGCGCCACGTCGAGACCCAGTGCCTGGCCGACCAGCACGGCAACGTCGTCGTCGTCTCGACGCGCGACTGCTCGCTGCAGCGCCGCCACCAGAAGCTCGTCGAGGAGGCCCCCGCGCCCTACCTGACCGACGAGCAGATGACCACGCTCTACGAGTCGTCCAAGGCGATCCTGCGCGAGGCCGGCTACACCGGCGCCGGCACCTGCGAGTTCCTCGTCGGCACCGACGGCACGATCAGCTTCCTCGAGGTCAACACCCGGCTCCAGGTCGAGCACCCGGTCTCCGAGGAGGTCACCGGCCTCGACCTCGTCCGCGAGATGTTCCGCATCGCCGGCGGCGAGGAGCTCGGCTACGGCGACCCCGAGACCCGCGGGCACTCCATCGAGTTCCGCATCAACGCCGAGGACGGCGGCCGCGGCTTCCTGCCCGCGCCCGGCACCCTCACCGCGTGGTCGGCGCCGTCCGGCCCCGGCGTCCGCGTCGACGCCGGCTACGAGAACGGCGAGACCGTCCCGGGCTCGTTCGACTCGCTGGTCGCCAAGCTCGTCGTCACCGGACGCACCCGTACCGAGGCCCTCGAGCGGTCACGCCGCGCGCTGCGCGAGTTCGTCGTCGATGGCATGCCGACGGTGATCCCGTTCCACCGCGTCGTGGTCGAGGACCCGGCGTTCGTCGGCGGCGACGACTCGTTCGGCGTCTACACCAGCTGGATCGAGACCGAGTTCGACAACCAGATCGAGCCCTACGCCGGTGCGAGCGAGGCCGACGAGCCCACCGAGCGCGACCGCGTCACCGTCGAGGTCGGCGGCCGTCGCCTCGAGGTCGTCCTGCCCGGCGGGCTCGGGTCCGCCGCGGCCGCCACCGGCGGCAAGAAGCCCAAGCGCTCCTCGGCCAGCAAGGCCGGCGCCGCCGTCAGCGGCGACGCGCTCGTCTCGCCGATGCAGGGCACCGTCGTCAAGGTCTCGGTCGAGGACGGCGCGCAGGTCGCCGAGGGCGACACGATCGTCGTCATCGAGGCCATGAAGATGGAGCAGTCGCTCGTCGCGCACAAGGCCGGCACCGTCACCGGGCTCACCGTCGCCCAGGGCGAGACCGTCACCGCCGGCGGCGCCGTCTGCGAGATCAAGGACGCCGAGTAGGCCCGTGCGTCGCCGGGGGGCGCTGACGACGGTGCTGCTCGCAGCCGTCGCGGTGGGGACGTCGACACCTGCGAGCGCGGACGACGCCGTGCCCGTCACGGACGGCGTGCACACCGTCGCGGGCATCGTGGACGGTCTGCGCGACGACCCGGTGATGGTGCACCAGACCATGGCCTCGGGCGACACCGCCGGTGCGTACCGGCGTCTGTCGGCGCTGACGGCGCAGGTCCGCCAGGAGACGGGAATCCCGGCGTACGTCGCCCTCGTCAACGCGCCCGACGACGCGCTGTCGGACGCCCCGGCGAAGGACCTCGGCGTGATCCTCCCCCGGCGTCTCGGCGACGGGATCTACGTCGTCGCGACGCCCGACGGCGTCACCTCGGTCACCCAGCGAGGGACCGGTCTCGACGACACCCTGCTCGCCCTCGGGCGCGACCGGGTCGAGGACGCGGTGCTCCAGGACGACCGCGGGCTCCTGCCGCCGGTGGTGGACGCCGACCTGACACTGCGGCTGGTCCGCAGCGAGGACCCCCGGCTGCGCGACGGCACGCCCCGCGGGGACGACCAGGACGACTGGTACGCGACCCTCCCGGCCGCGCAGGTCGGCGAGCTGCGTGACCTGTACGCGCAGTCGCGCGACCCGGCGTCGGTGGACGAGGCCGCGTACGAGGACGAGGTCGAGCCCGCGTCCACCGGCACGCTGACCGTGTGGGGCGTGACGTCGGGCTTCCTGGCGTTCCTCCTCGTGCTGACCACGTTGCTGCGGCGGTGGCCGTTCACGCGCGGCCTCGCACCGGCGCTGCGGCGTCGCAGGACGGCCGACGCGACGACCGCGGTGGACCCCGCAGCGCTGCGCACCGAGCTGGACGACGACCTGACCACGCTGGCCGAGCGGATCGCCGCGGCACCGGCGGGGCCTCGCCACCCCGACGCGCTCGAGCGGGCGGTGGCGGCGCGCGAGGCCGCCGACGCCCTGGTGGGCACCGACGACGAGCGCGACCTCGTCGGAGCGGTGACGCTCGTGCGAGCCGGCCTGCACGACGCCCGCGCCGCGACCCGACGCGACGGCGCACCCCTGCGCACCTGCTTCCTGCACCCCCTGCACGGCGAGGCGACGCGCGAGGCCGCGGTCGCCGTCGACGCCACGAACCTCGACGTCCCGGTCTGCGACGCGTGCGCGCACGACCTCGCGGCGGGCGCGCGTCCGGACACCTACCGCCCGGCGCGGACCGGCCGCGACCGCCCGTACTACGAGCACGACGACGTCTGGGCGTCGACGGGGTACGGGTCGCTCGACGCCGACTACGCGCACACCGTGCTGCGCGAGCGGGCGGCGCGACGATGAGGCGCCCGGTCGCGGTCCTCGTCGCGCTCGTGGTCGGCTCGCTCGTCGGTGCCGGCGCCGTCACCTGGCGCGACGCCCGCACCACCGATCCCCCTGCTGCCGAGACCGCGGTCGCGGCCGCCCCGGGCGTCACGAGCGACCGGACCCAGGCGGCCGTCGACGCGCTGCCCACCTCCCCGCTGTTCGTCTCGGCCGAGCTCGCCGACCAGCTCGACGAGTCGCAGCGCCAGGCCGTCGTCGAGGCCCTGGAGACCGCGCCGGTGCCGACCTACCTCGTCTTCACCACCGTCTCGAGGGACGCCCGCACCGGCAACCAGTACGACATCGCCGAGCAGGTGGCCGGGCGGCTCGCCGCCGACGGCGCCCCCGCACGCGTCGCGGTGGTGACGCAGGACCGCCAGGCGATCGTCGAGAACGTGGGCGAGCACACCACCTACGCCGACCCGCGCCTGCTCGGCGGCCGGCTCCCGCAGGGCATGCTCCGGTACGCCCAGGACCTCGCGGGCGAGGAGACCGGGCCCGCGTACGAGGGCGGCAACCCCGAGGCCGACCAGTTCAACCTCGCCGGCGGCGACTACTACGGCGGCCTCGTCGGCGGGTTCTTCGTGGGCCTGCTCTACGGCGGCGGCATCTTCCTGGTCGTGCTGGTGGTCGCGGCGATCGGCGCGCTGCTGCTCCGGCGACGGCTCCCCGAGGAGGACCGATGAGCGACGACCCCGACCTCACCCCGGTGCAGCAGGCGCTGACCGCCACCGGCGTCTACGTCGACCCCTCGATGGCGGCCGACGTGCCCGCGTCGGTGGTCCGCGAGCTCATCGCGGAGGTGCGCGGCGCCGACCCGGCGGTCTACGTCGTCGTCTACCCGCTCGACAGCGGCGACGCCTTCAACGGCGACGGCAACGCCCTGGCCCGCACGATCGTCGACGACGGAGGTCCGGCCGGCACCTACCTCGTCGCGTACGAGGACTACTCCGGCCCCACCGTCGACGCCGTCACGCTCGGGGTCCCCGAGCAGGACCTCCGCGACTCCTCGGTCCCGCTCCTGGCCCGGGCCGCCGCCGACGGTGGCCTCGACGCCCAGCTGCAGGAGGTGGTGCCCGCGGTCGTCGACGGCACGGTAGACCGTGCCCTGGAGCAGGCCGAGGAAGACGGGCGGATCGAGTCGTACAGCTCGGGCACCGGGTCGGACGACGGCTCGGTCGTGGTGCCCGCCGTGGGCGGCGGCGTGCTCGTCGCCCTCGTTGCGATCGCGGTCGTGGTGCTGCGCCGACGCGCCCGGCGCCGCCGGCAGCTCGCCCTGCCCCGCGCCGTCCTGGGGCGCGTGCGCGCCGCCGCCGACCGCCGGCTCGCGACCCGCGCCGAGACCGAGGTGCTCGCGCTGGGCGAGGCGATCGACGCCCACGAGATCGCGCCGACGGACGACACCGACGCCTGGCAGGCGGCGCTCGACCACTACGAGCTCGCCCGTCGCGTCATGGAGCGGGCCGACGGCACGGCCGACGTCGTCGGGGCCGTCGTGCTGGCCGAGCGCGGCACGGCCGCGCTGCAGCAGGCCGACCGCGGCGCGGCGTGGGAGCCGCAGAAGCCTTGCTACCTCAACCCGATGCACGGCCGTGCCACCACGACGACGCGCTGGCACGACGCCACGTTCCCGGCCTGCCGGGCGTGCGACCGCGACGTCGAACGCGGACGCGAGCCCGACGCGCTGGTCGTCACGGTCGGCGGCCGCTCGGTGCACTACGCCGAGGCGGACGTGGAGCCGTGGGCCTCGACGGGGTACGGGTCCCTCGATCCGGACCTGGTCGCGGCCCTGAGGCGTCGCCTGTAGGTTGTTGCGCGCAGCCCCGACGACGTGGCCGCGCGTCCCGTCCGTTTCCCTCGATCGGAGACCGCCGTGTTCCGCAAGGTCGTCGTCGCCAACCGTGGCGAGATCGCCATCCGAGCCTTCCGCGCAGGCTATGAGCTCGGGATCCGCACCGTCGCGGTGTTCCCCTACGAGGACCGGGGCTCCGAGCACCGGCTGAAGGCCGACGAGGCCTACCAGATCGGCGAGAAGGGCCACCCGGTCCGCGCCTACCTCGACCCCGCGGGCATCGTCGCGACGGCCGTCGACGCCGGGGCCGACGCGGTCTACCCCGGCTACGGCTTCCTGTCGGAGAACCCGAACCTCGCGCAGGCGTGCGCCGACGCGGGCATCACCTTCGTCGGCCCGAGCGTCGACGTCCTCAAGCTCACCGGCAACAAGGCCCGTGCCATCGCCGCGGCACGCGAGGCCGGCGTCCCCGTGCTCGCCTCGGTGGAGCCCACCGACGACGCCGAGGCGCTCGTCGCGGCTGCCGCGGACCTGCCCTACCCGCTGTTCGTCAAGGCCGTGGCCGGCGGTGGCGGACGCGGGATGCGTCGCGTCGAGGACCCCGCCAAGCTGCGCGAGTCCGTGGACGCCGCCATGCGCGAGGCCGACAACGCGTTCGGCGACGCCACCTGCTTCATCGAGCAGGCCGTCGTCGACCCCCGTCACATCGAGGTGCAGATCCTCGGCGACGCGACCGGCGAGGTCATCCACCTGTTCGAGCGCGACTGCTCGGTGCAGCGCCGTCACCAGAAGGTCGTCGAGATCGCCCCGGCCCCGGGGCTGGACCCCGCGATCCGCGAGCGGATGTGTGCCGACGCGGTCAAGTTCGCCAAGGCCATCGGCTACACCTGCGCCGGCACCGTCGAGTTCCTGCTGGACCCCGACGGCAACTACGTCTTCATCGAGATGAACCCCCGCATCCAGGTCGAGCACACGGTCACCGAGGAGGTCACCGACGTCGACCTCGTCCAGTCCCAGCTGCGCATCGCCTCGGGCGAGACCCTGGCCGACCTCGGCCTGTCGCAGGACACCATCGCCGTCCGCGGCGCCGCCCTGCAGTGCCGCATCACCACCGAGGACCCCGCCAACGACTTCCGTCCCGACACCGGCCGGATCACCACCTACCGCTCCCCCGGTGGCGCGGGCATCCGTCTCGACGGCGGCACCACCTACGCGGGCGCCGAGATCGGCGCCCACTTCGACTCGCTGCTCACCAAGGTCACCTGCCGCGGCCGCACCTTCGAGCTCGCCGTCGAGCGCGCGCACCGGGCGCTCGCGGAGTTCCGCATCCGCGGCGTCACGACCAACATCGCCTTCCTGATGGCCGTGCTGTCGAACGACGACTTCAAGGCCGGCGGCGTCACCACGTCGTTCATCGAGGACCACCCGCAGCTGCTCAGCGAGGGCCAGTCGGCCGACCGCGGCACCAAGCTGCTGACGTACCTCGCCGACGTCACCGTCAACAAGCCGCACGGCGAGCCCGTGATCTCGGTCGACGGCCGCGCCAAGCTGCCCGACCTCGACATCCGCGCCACCCCGCCCGACGGCTCCAAGCAGCGCCTCGACGCCCTCGGCCCCGAGGGCTTCGCCCGGGCACTGCGCGAGCAGACGCAGGTCGGCGTCACCGACACCACGTTCCGCGACGCCCACCAGTCGCTGCTCGCCACGCGCGTGCGCACGATCGACCTGCTCCGCGTCGCGCCGTACGTGGCCCGCATGACGCCCGAGCTGCTGTCGCTGGAGGCGTGGGGCGGCGCGACGTACGACGTGGCGCTGCGCTTCCTGCACGAGGACCCGTGGGAGCGCCTGGCGCAGCTGCGCGAGCAGGTGCCCAACATCTGCCTGCAGATGCTGCTCCGCGGCCGCAACACCGTGGGCTACACGCCGTACCCGACGGCCGTCACCGACGCGTTCGTCGAGCAGGCCACCGCCACCGGCATCGACGTCTTCCGGATCTTCGACGCACTCAACGACGTCGAGCAGATGCGCCCGGCGATCGAGGCCGTCCGCGCCACCGGGAAGTCCGTCGCCGAGGTGGCGCTGTGCTACACCGGCGACCTGTCCGACCCGGACGAGACCCTTTACACGCTCGACTACTACCTGCAGCTCGCCGAGCGCATCGTCGACGCCGGCGCGCACGTGCTGGCGATCAAGGACATGGCCGGGCTGCTGCGCGCACCGGCCGCACGCACGCTCGTCACGGCCCTGCGCGACCGCTTCGACCTGCCCGTGCACCTGCACACGCACGACACCCCCGGCGGCCAGCTCGCCACGATCCTCGCCGCGATCGACTCCGGCGTGGACGCGGTGGACGCGGCGACGGCGTCGATGTCGGGCACCACGAGCCAGCCACCGCTGTCGGCGCTCGTGGCGGGCACCGACCACACCGAGCGGACGACGGGCCTGTCGCTGCAGGCCGTCAACGACCTCGAGCCGTACTGGGAGGCCACGCGCCGCGTGTACGCCCCGTTCGAGTCGGGCCTCGCCTCGCCGACGGGTCGCGTCTACCGGCACGAGATCCCCGGCGGCCAGCTGTCGAACCTGCGCCAGCAGGCCGTCGCGCTGGGCCTGGGCGAGAAGTTCGAGCAGATCGAGGACATGTACGCCGCGGCGAACGACATCCTCGGCAACGTCGTCAAGGTGACGCCGTCGTCCAAGGTGGTCGGCGACCTCGCGCTGCACCTCGTCGCCGCCGGTGCCGACCCGGCCGACTTCGCCGACGACCCGAGCAAGTTCGACGTCCCCGACTCGGTGATCGGCTTCCTGTCCGGCGACCTCGGCGATCCGCCGGGAGGCTGGCCCGAGCCGTTCCGCACCAAGGCGCTCGAGGGCCGCACGGTCAAGCCCGTCGAGGAGAAGCTGTCCGACGAGGACGCCGACGCCCTGGCCAAGGAGCCACAGCGCACGCTCAACCGCCTGCTGTTCCCCGGGCCCACCGAGTCGTTCGAGAAGGCGCGCCACGACCACGGCGACCTGTCGATCCTGCCGAGCCGCAACTTCTGGTACGGCCTGCAGCACGACGAGGACAGCGAGGTCGTGATCGAGGAGGGCAAGACGCTCATCCTCGGCCTGCAGGCGATCAGCGAGGCCGACGAGCGCGGCCTGCGCACCGTCATGTGCACGATCAACGGCCAGCTGCGTCCCGTCACCGTCCGCGACCGCTCGGTCGAGACCGACGTCGCCGAGGCCGAGAAGGCCGACACCTCCGACGCGAACCACGTCGCCGTCCCGTTCGCCGGCGTCGTGTCGCCGAGCGTGGGCGTCGGCGACACCGTCGAGGCCGGCCAGGCCGTCGGGTCGATCGAGGCGATGAAGATGGAGGCCTCGATCACCAGCCCCAAGGGCGGCGTGGTCGAGCGGCTCGTCATCTCCAGCCCGCGTCAGGCCGAGGGCGGCGACCTGCTGCTCGTGCTGAAGGCCAAGGACTAGTCGGCCTCCGCCCGGCCCCGCACGACCACGTCGCGGGCGCCGGGCGGGAACAGCACCCGCCGGGTGCCGCGGAAGCGCGGGTTGGGCCGCACCAGGTGCCAGGCGCGCAGCACCAGGTTGAGCAGCCGGTAGGGCAGCGTCAGCGAGTCGTGGACGACGCGCGGCGACCCGTCGTCGAGGTAGACCGACAGCAGGTCGTCGTTGAACACGAGCCCACGGGCGCTCGCCTGCTCGACCATCCAGGCGAGCGTCTCGTTGGCGATGCCGTGCTCGGCGTACCCGCCGCCGACGTCGGTGTGCACGCCGTCGAACCAGACCTGGAGCACCCGGGTCTCGTCGGCGTCGGGACCGCCCACCCACAGCAACGGCTCGAACGCGAGGCGTCGCTCGTCGATCGCGAGCGCCTGGCGGGCGTTGCGGACGGTGCGGCTCAGCTCGAGGTCGTGGAACTTCGCCCACGGGCCGAGAGCGCCCACGGTGTCGAAGACGCCGACGAACTCGATGGGCGTCTCGGAGTGGCAGTGCGCGGCCTTGAACTCCTCGTTGCGGGCGTCGGCGCCGGGCTTGCGCAGCTCGCGGTACAGGCGCAGCGCGTCGGGCAGGAACCCGTCGACGACGGCGCGCCGCGTCAGCAGGCCGATGCGGTCGACGATGCCGGCCAGGCTCCGCGCGGTGAACGCGCCGCGGCTGAAGCCGATGGCGTAGACCTGGTCGCCGGGCTCGTAGTTGAGCGCCAGCCACCGGTAGCCGATGACGAGGTTGCTGAACAGGCCGAAGCCCCAGATGCCGCCGAGCAGCCGGTTGGTGCGGTAGAAGTCGGACCCGACGCCGCCGACGTAGAGCACGCTCTGCTGGACGTCGGCGCGTCCCTCGCGGGACTCCACGGTGCGCGCGATCTTCTCGACGTTGGACAGGTCTTCGTCGGTCGGGCCCTTCCAGGTGCCGTCGAAGCAGATCACCAGGCGCTTCACCCCGTCAGGCTCCCACGCACGGCCGACAGCGCGGCGACCGTCAGCTCGCGGTTCGGACGGCCGGTGGCGCGGTCGGTGGTGTTCCAGGCGAGCGGGCTGGGGTGCGGGCAGGCGGTGGTCGCGACGTCGCGTCCGGGGTGGTGCTCGGCCGCGGTGGCCCTCGTCCAGGCCTCCTCCGCTGCTCGTCCGAGCAGGACGACGTGCTCCAGCCCGGTGAGGTGGTCGAGGAGGGTCGCCAGGTGGGGCGCGGCACGTCGGGTCTCGTCCGCGACGGACCGGCGACCGTTCGGGGCTTCGTCGGCGCCCGGGTCCTCCAGCCACCAGGGGACGACGTTCCAGTGCAGCCTCCGCGCGCGCCCGAGGTCCGCCGCCTCGCACGCGACCGAGAGGTTGTGCGCGGCGAGGTCGTCGGTGTCGGGGCTCGCCACGCGCGCGCCCCGGGCGGCCGAGCAGCGCGGGTCTCGTCCGAGCAGCAGCACGCGGGCGTCGGTGCCGCCGGAGTCGGGGTCGACCAGGGGGACGTGCTCGCCGTCGGCGGCGATCTGGTCGACCAGCGCGTTGAGGGACGCGACGTGCGGCTCGTCGCGGCGGGCCCGGCGTGCGGCGACCGACCCGGGCGCGTGCTCCTCGCTGAGCAGCGTCCCGTGGGCGTGCGCGTGCCGGTTGCGGATCGTCACGACACCAGCAGACCACGCCGCGTCGGGCACGTCAGCGCCACGTCGACCTCAGCCCGTGGACCGGGCATGGCGAGCACCAGCTCGACCGGCAGCGCCGGGCCCGGCGTCACGGCCGACGACGCCACCCTGACGTCGCGCGCACCCGGTGGCGCGAGCACCCGTCGTCCGCGGGCGAAGGCCGGGTCGGGTCGACCGATCCGGCACAGCCGGCGCCAGGCGTTGCTCAGCCGGTAGAACGGCGTCAGCGACGGGTGCAGCCGGGCCCGGGCGCCGGTGAAGACGTGGCGCAGGAGCAGCGCGTCGTCGACCTCCAGCCCCTCGGCACGTGCCTCCTGCAGCATCCACAGCAGCGTCGTGTCGGACAGGCCGCTCTCGGGGCCGCTGCCTCCCCCGACGTCGGAGTGCGCGCCCTGGAACCAGACCTGCTTGACCCGGTCGGGCCGGCGTCGGGCGTCCCCGTCGTCACCGTCCCAGAGCAGGGGACGGAACACGACGCGCTGCTCGTCGACGGCCAGCGCCTGCCGCGCGACGGCCACGACGTCGCAGAGCCCGAAGTCGTTGAAGCGGGCCCGACGTCCCAGGGCCGCGACCGTGTCGAACACGCCCAGGAAGGTGATCTCGGGGCTCGCGTGGCAGTGCGCGGCGCGGAACTCCTCGGCGCTGCGACGCGTCTCCCCCCTCCTGGGGTAGCCGCCGGTGTACCGCCGCACCGCCTCGTCCAGCCTGCCGTCCATCAGCCCCGGGACGTCGAGCAGCCCGACCCTCGAGATCATCCCCGCGAGGCTCCGCGCCGTCGCCGCCCCGCGACTGAACCCGAAGACGAACACCTGGTCGCCCGGCGCGTAGTTCAGGCACAGGAACCGGTAGCCGCGGACGAGGTTGCCCAGCGTCCCGAACCCCAGCGCCCCGCCCAGCAGCCGGTCGGCGAGGTAGTAGTTGGCCCCCACCCCCGGGATGTAGCTCACCACCTGCTGGACGCCGCTCTCGCCGCCGTCGGTCCGCACCGTCCGCGCGATCTTCTCGATGTTCGACACGTCCACGTCCGACGCGTTCTTCCACGTGCCGTCGAAGCACACCACCAGTCTCTTCATGCCGCTCAGGAGCAGGGTGGGGATGTGGTGATACTTGCCGGGTGTGCGACGGCATCGAGCTCGACCTCGACGAGATCCGCGAGGTCGCCGCGTTCGCGACGGTCTGCGCGCGCGAGGTGCTCGGACTGTTCGAGGCCGACCGACCCGACGACGCCCGGCCGCGGGCAGCCGTGGACGCGGCGTCGGCCTTCGCCATGGGTGGCGCCCGGACCATTCCGCTGCGGCAGGCGGCCACGGCGGCGAACCGGGCCGCCCGGGAGACCACGACGCCGGCCGCCCGCGAGGCGGCGCTGTCCGCGGGGCACGCGGCGGCCTCGGCCTACCTGCACCCGCTGGCACGCGCCCACCAGGTGAGGCACGTCCTGGGCTCGGCCGTCCACGCGGCGCGTGCCGTCGAGCTCGCGGCCGGGGACGACCCCGCCGTCGGACTCGGCCACCTCGATGAGCTGGCTCCGAACGCCTCGCCGGTGGTCGTCGACGTGCTCCGGCGGTACCCGGTCGCCCCTGCCGGCGCCGGTCGTGTGGCCGAGCTGCTCCGGCATATCGACGCAGCGTTGCGTGGCTGAGGACGGGCGGTCGCATCGAAAACGGACTGTCAGACCCTGGTCCTAAGTTGGGTCCATGGCCGCAGAAGTCTGGTTCGACGCTCGTGAGGAGCTCGCCGACGTCATCGAGATGCGTGCCGAGATGGGACGTCTGCAGGCCGCCGAGCTCCGGTCGGTCGCGGCGTGGGCGGTCGGTCGGACGAGGTCGCAGCGCGGGCCGGTCTCCGTGCTGCCGGGTCAGGAGCACATGGTCCAGCTCGGCGGGGCCGGGTCTCCTGCGGTGCCCGAGTTCCTGGCCGCCGAGCTCGGCCCGACGCTGGGGCTGTCGGCGTCGGCCGCGCAGTCGTTGCTGTCCGACGCGCTCTCGCTGGTGTACCGGTTGCCGCACCTGCTCGAGGCGCTGGAGTCCGGGGTGGCCGAGTGCTGGAAGGTGCGGATGGTCGCTGCCGGCACGCGCGGGCTGTCCGAGACCACCGCCCGGATCGTGGACTGCCACCTGGCCAACCCGGCCCGCGAGGGCGTTCGCCCGCCCATCGCAAGGATCACCCGCAGCAAGCTGCAGCAGGTGATCTCCCAGTACGACCACCTGGACCAGGTCGACGACCAGAGCGCCGAGGCCCGCACCGCGCACGCCCTGTCGCAGCGGTACCTGCGGGTCCAGCACGGCCTGGACGGCACCGCCGACCTCACCGGACGCCTGTCCTCAGAAGTCGCCGAGCGGTTGGAGCAGGCCGTCGAGGACATCGCGACCGAGATGGCCATTACCGAGGACGACACCCGCCCCCGCCAAGTCCGCCGCGCCGAAGCGCTCGGCCGGTTGGTCGTGCACCCCGGCCTGGCCCAGACCGTCCTGTACGTCCACGTCGACCACGCGACGGGAACCTGGTCGGCCGACAACGTCGGCGCGATCGACCAGACCGAGGCCGAGCACCTGGTCGGCCACGGCAACGTCACCATCAAGCCCGTCATCGACCTCGCGGCCGAGATCACCACCACCGGCTACGCCGCCCCAACCCGCCTTCGCGAGCAGCTCAGGCTGGCGCAGCACGACACCTGCGCCTTTCCCTACTGCGACCGCCGCGTCGCCCGCCGCGCCGACGTCGACCACGTCCACCCACACGGTGCAGGAGGGCCAACCACCTCCTCGAACACCCACCTGCTCTGCCGGTACCACCACCGAGTCAAGACCCACGGCCGGTGGAAGGCGACCAAGACCGCACCGGGCACCACCAGATGGACCTCACCCACCGGCCAGGTCTTCGAGGTCGCCCACGGCCTCACCACCCGGCTGCGGACCTAGGTCCGCAACCTGCACGGCGATCGCCATCACGCCGTTCGGCCGACCCCCGGCGTCCCGACCCGGCCGCTGACGAAGCCTCAGCGCCGCGAGGGCGACCACCCGTCGGCCACCAGGCACCCGCACCGCTCGCCGTCGAGCACCTTGCGGTTGCCCGCCTTGACCTGCACGTCGTCGACGTAGACGCCGCGGCCGTGGTAGTTGGTGTCGGTGGTGTGGGTCCAGCGGAGCGTGACCTTGCCAGGGGCACCGAGGAAGGCGGTGGCCTTCTTCCAGTGGCGCTGGGACTGGCCGGAGACCGAGCCGGTCGGGGCGCCGGTGAAGGGGACGGCGGTCCAGGTGGTGCCGCCGTCGCGGGAGGCCTGCAGGGTGGTCTTGTCGACGGCCTCGGAGTCGACGAGGTAGTCGAACGACAGGCGTGTGCCGGGGCGCCGCACGTCGACGGCGGGCAGGGTCAGCGTCGAGGTGGTGGCGTCGACCGAACCGGTGCGCCACGCGTCGCGTCCGGCGCGGGGCGTCAACTTCATGGCGTCGGCGACACCGTCGACGACGGCGCGACGGGCCGGGTTGATGGTGCCGAGGTCGCGGGAGGGGTGGACGCGGTTGGTCATCAGGATGGCGATCGAGCGCGAGCCCGGGTCGATGACCATCGAGGTGCCGGTGAAGCCGGTGTGGCCGGCGGTGCGGGCCGAGCCGAGGCCGCCCATGTACCAGATCTGGTCCAGCTCGAAGCCGAGGCCGTGGCTGTCGTCGGGGAACTTCTGGTTGAAGTTCGTGAACATGGCGTCGACGGTCGGCTTCTTCAGGATCCGCTTGCCGCCGTACGTCCCGCCGTTGAGGAAGGTCTGGCCGAGGACGGCGAGGTCGTCGGCGGTGGAGAAGACGCCCGCGTGGCCGGCGACGCCCGCGAGCGCCCAGGCCTTCTCGTCGTGGACCGAGCCGCGGATGATGCCGCGGCCGTGCGTGAGGTCCCACTCGGTGGCGGCGATGCGGTGCAGCTTGGACGCCGGCGGGTTGTACGAGGTGTCCCTCAGCCGCAGGGGCGTGGTGATGCCGTCGGCGACGGCGCGGTCCAGACCCTTGCCGGTGGCCTTCTCGACCAGGAGCCCCGCGACGATCATGTTGATGTCGGAGTAGACGTACTGGACGTTCGGGGCGGCCTCGGGCTTCACGGCCATGACGGCGGCGAGGCGCGAGGGGATGTCGGGGTAGGCGGTGTCGAGCGGCATCGACGCGGGCAGGCCCGAGACGTGCGTCAGCAGCTGGCGCGGGGTGATCGTGCCCTTGCCGTTCTGCGCGAAGGCGGGCAGGTAGGTGGCCACGGGCTCGTCGAGGTCGATGCGGCCGCGCTCCACCTGCTGCATCAGCGCGGTGGAGGTGAACAGCTTGGTGATCGAGGCGATGTCGAAGATCGAGTCGGTCTCCATCGGCTCGCGCTGGTCGGCGGGCAGCTCGGTGCCCTGCTCGTCGGAGTAGAGCAGCTCGTAGCCCTTGGCGTCGCGCGTGACGACCTTGCCGTCCCGGGCCACCAGCGTCACCGCCCCCGGGTACAGCGGACGGCCGGTCGCTGGCTGCGGCTGACGGTAGGAGTCGACCTTCGCCAGCATCGAGGTGAGCGTCGACGGGTCGAGGCCCACCTGCTGCGGGCGGCCGTCGCGCAGCCGGGTGTCGGCCGACATCCAGCCCGAGTACGGCTGGTCGTAGCCGCGGGCTCGGTCGTGGTGGCCGCCGTGCCCCGGCGAGGCGAGGGCGGGCGGTGCGGCCAGCGTGGCGCCGGCGACGGCACCGGCCAGGGCGAGGGCGAGGGTGCGGCGGTTCATCGGTGTCCCTTCTCGGGGTACAGCAGGTAGGGGCGGCGACGGTCGACGAACTCGGCGAGCTCGCGCCTCCACGCGCCGGTGATGGCGTCGACGGACGCGCCGTCCTCGATCTGGTCGCGGACGCGCGTCGAGCCCGTCAGCTTGTCGATCCAGCGCTTGTCGGCCGGGTCGCCGGCGCGCCAGTCGAACGTCCCGCCGCCCGTGCGACGCGCCTCGACGAGCATCGCGATGCCGAGGCGGACGGGGTCGAGCGCGTGCGGGTCGTCGACGTAGACCTGCACGCCGCCGCACACCTGGCCCAGGTGCTTGGAGAACGTCGGCACGAAGTAGGTCTCGCGGAAGCTCACGCCCCGCAGCCGCTGCTCCCGCAGGGCGGCCGCGTACGCGTACGGGACGCCGGGCGCGCCGACCGTCTCGAACGGACGGGTGGTGCCGCGTCCCTCCGACCAGGTGACGGCCTCGAACAGGCAGGTGCCCGGGTAGACGAGCGCGGTGTCGGGGGTGGGCATGTTCGGGCTCGGCGGCACCCACGCCAGCCCCGTCTCGGCGAACACCTGGTCGCGGCGCCACCCGCGCACCTTCACCACGTCGAGGCGGGTGAGGCGACCGCCGGTCTCGTCGGCCAGGAACTCGCCGTCGAAGAACCGTGCGAGCTCGCCCACCGTCATGCCGTGCTGCTGCACGATCTCCTTCTGCCCGACGCCCGAGGTGAACCCGGCGGTCATCATCGGGCCGCGGGCGGTGCCGCCCGTGGGGTTGGGACGGTCGAGGACGACGAACCGCGCCCCGACGTCGACCGCGGCGGTCATCGCCGTGTACATCGTCCAGACGTAGGTGTAGAAGCGGGCACCGACGTCCTGGATGTCGAACACGACCGTCTCGACCCGCGCCTCGCGGAACATCGCCGCGAAGTCGGCGCGGTCGGCTCCGTACGCGTCGTAGACGGTGACGCCGGTGCGCTCGTCGACGCTGTTGCCCTCGGACTCGCCCGCCTGGGCGGTGCCGCGGAAGCCGTGCTCGGGGCCGAACACGCCCACCAGGTCGACCTTCCCCGACGCAGCCATCGAGTCGACGATGCTCGTCAGGTCCGACAGGACGCCGGTGGGGTTCGTCACGACGCCGACCCGCTGCCCCGACAGCGGCGCCCAGTCGTCCGCGGCCAGCACGTCGGCCCCGGTGACCACGCGGCGCGGACCGTGACGCCCGCCGCCGCTCGCGCCCAGCGCGGGGGCGGCCACCACCGCCGGCACCGCCGCGCCCACCGTCGTCAGGAACCCTCGTCTGCCCATCGCATCCATGGCTCCACAGGTGCCCGGTCTAGACCAATCCCAAACATCGCGTTTCGGGTCACCGGGCACGGGGTAGGTGGGGCCCATGCGCCGCCTGACCCGAACCGCCACCGCCGCCCTCTCCGCCTGCCTCCTCGCCGGGGGGCTCGCCGCCGCCGCACCGACGTCCGCCGACCCCTCGCACGGCCGTCACCACGACCGTGCGACCTCGTGGGGCCCGACGCAGAAGGAGGTGCGCGAGGCCAGGAGATACGTCGCCGACCTGACGCTGTCCGAGCTCGCCGGCCAGGTGGTCGTGGCCCGGTACGCCGGTCCGGCCTCGCCGCAGAAGTTCATCGAGGACCGGCACCTCGGCGGCGTGACGATGTTCGCCGACAACATCGCCTCGGTCGAGGCGATCAAGGGCGTCAACGAGGGCCTGCAGGCCACCAACGACCGCCCCTACCCGCTGTGGCTCGCGGTCGACCAGGAGGGCGGACGCGTCGCGCGGCTCGGGGCGCCCATGACGCTGTTCCCGTCGTTCATGAGCAATGGCGCCGCCCGCCAGCGGCACCTGACGCGGGCCGCCGCGAAGGCGTCGGCACGCGAGGTGCGCGACGCGGGCTTCAACGTGGCGTTCGCGCCCGACGCCGACGTGACCGCCGGTCCGGCCGACCCGGTGATCGGCAGCCGCTCGGCCGGCAGCGACGCGGGCGTCGTCTCGCAGATGGTCACCGCCGCGCTGAAGGGCTACGAGGACGGCGGCGTGCTCTCGTCGATCAAGCACTTCCCGGGCCACGGCAGCCTCACCGTCGACAGCCACCTCGGGCTGCCCCGCTACGGCGGCACCCTCGAGGAACTGCGCGCCAAGGACTACAAGCCGTTCGAGGCGGGCATCAAGGCCGGCGCGCCGATGGTGATGATCGGTCACATCGACGTGCCACAGCTCGACGACGGCACGCCCGCCTCGCTGTCGCGTCCGGTGATCACCGGCGAGCTGCGCGAGCGGCTCGGGTTCGAGGGCGTGATCGTCACCGACGCGCTCGAGATGGGAGCGATCGTCGAGAAGTACGGCGCCGCCGAGGCCGTCGTCAAGACCCTGCAGGCCGGCACCGACGTCGCGCTGATGCCCGCCGACACCGACGCCGCCATCGCCGCGATCGACGCAGCCCTGCGCGACGGCACCCTGGACGAGAAGCAGGTGCGCGCCGGCGCCACCCGGATGGTCGCGCTGCTGATCCACGAGAAGAACCAGAAGCAGCCGCGGAACCAGATCGGCACGCACACCAAGGAGTCGCTCGACCTCTCGCGTGCCGCGCTCACCTCGGTCGCCGGCCCCTGCCGCGGACGCCTCGTGGGCGACACGGTCACGGTGACCGGCCAGAAGGTCCTGACCGACGCGTTCACGACCGCCGCGAAGGCGGCCGGCCTCACGGTCGCCCCCGGCGGCACCACCGTCGCACTGCTCGGACGCGCCGACGCCGCCACCAGCGCGGACGTCGTCGTCAGCACCGACACCCCGTACCAGCTGGGCACGAGCACGGCGACGTCGAAGCTGGCCACCTACGGCCAGGGACCCCAGGCGATGCAGGCGCTCGTCGAGGTGCTGCTCGGCGAGCGACGGGCGCGCGGCACGCTGCCGGTGCCCGTCGACGGCGTCGAGAGGACCGGGTGCTCTAGCCGGCGGTGAACCAGGTGGAGCGGAGGCCGAACACCGAGCGGGCCTTGTCGCCACTGATGTTCATCGACTTCTTCGAGCCGTGCAGACGCAGCGTCCTGACGCGGCCGCCCCAGCGGCCGTTGCCGTCCCGCGCCACCACCTGCACGCTGCGCAGCGTGCCGATGGAGGGGTAGGCCGAGGCCACGCGCGAGACCGTGATGGACGACTTCCAGGCGGTGGCGGGGTCGTACTCGTCGGCCTTGGCCGCCAGGTACGGCACGCTGCCCTTGGCCATGAAGCCGCCGGACGACGACGAGAACTGCGTGAAGGCCGAGGCGCCGCGGTAGGTGACGATGCGACCACGCGTGGCCTTGATCGCGTCGTTGGTGGTCGCCGCCTCCTTGCTGTAGCCGCCGTACACCTGGCAGGCCGTGGTGTCGCAGAGGTGGTACCACTGCTTGCTGCGCGAGCGCTGCAGCGTGACGGCGTAGGTGCGCGCCGCGACCGACTGGGCCTGCAGCGCGGCGGGTCGCCACGACGACGGCATCTCGGACGCGACGACGCCCTGCACGTACTTCTCCAGGCTGATCACGTTGAGGGTGCCGCGCGTGCCGCCGCCCGAGGGTGTCTTGGCGTTGCGCAGCCACCCGCGGTACTGCCGGGTCGTCCCGTTGGGGAGCACCAGGCGCGTCGGGACCGAGGCCTTGAACTCGCCCTGGCCCTTCAAGTTGGTCCGGCCGGGGATCGTCCAGCGACGCCACTTCCCGCCACTCAGGTACTGCACCTTGGACACCGAGGAGCCCTGGTGCGGCACGATCCGCCAGCGGCTCACCGAGGTCCAGGCCGGCAGCACGAACGTCTTGCCGTCGGCGGTGTCGCGGACCCGCAGGTTGCGCGCGGGCAGCACGGCGGTGTCCTTGCCGGTGTCGGCGGTGACGAGCACGCGCAGCGTGGTGCCGACCGAGCCCAGCGCCGTCCCCGGGTAGTAGTAGGCCAGGATCTGCGCGTAGGTCAGACCCTTGGCGGCGGCGCCGTTGGCTCCGTACTGCGACATGCCGTGGCCGTGGCCGTAGCCCAGCCCCGTCAGCGCGACCTTGCCGTTCGCGACCGGCACCGCCTGGTCGGCCTGCGCGGGGCCCGAGACGACGAGCGCGGAGGACGCGACGGCCAGGACCGCGACGCCGAGACCCAGGCGCCTCATCGGTACTTCACCGAGTACGTGTTGGTCTTGGGGTTGTAGCTGATCGAGCCGCCGGTGTACGTGGCCTTGTAGTTGCCCTTGCCGGTCCGGTAGATGCTGCGGGTCGGTGCGCCGAGGCGTCCGGAGACTCCCTTGAGCGCGCGGTGCTTCTTGTCGACCTTGCCGTAGCTCAGGTAGGACGTGGCCCCGCGGGAGTAGATGCGGCCCTGGGCGAACGAGGCGAACCACACGCCCCCGACCTTGGTGGCCTTGACGCTGCTGGTCGGCACGCCCATCACGCCCGAGGTTCCCTTGGCGGCGCGGTGGCCCTTGTCGATCGCGCCCCAGATCGCGTAGCCGGCCGAGCCCTTGGCGTACACGCGGCCGTTGCTGAAGTTGGCGTAGGTGTAGCCGCCCTTGGCGTTCCTGGTCGACGACGTCGCCGACCCGAGCTGCGCCCTGTAGCGGTTGTAGGTGGTCTGGATCGTCGGGCTCAGCCTCGGCGCGGCAGCCGGCGGCGTGACCGCACCGCCCCCGGCCATGCGTGCGGTGACCATCTGACGCAGGCCGTTGGCGCTGGTGTCGTTCAGCCAGGCGTAGCCGTAGCGGCCCGGGCAGGCGGTGGCCTTGACGTCACGGTGGCCGGAGATGCGGTTGATCGTGCGGCCGTCCATCGCCATCGTGCCGGTGGCCGGGGTGCCGAAGATGCTCAGGCGCCAGGCGATCAGGTTCGCGACGGAGGTCTTGAGGGGCGCGGTGAGGGCGGCGGTGTCGTAGTTGCCCATCATCGAGATGCCGACCATGTACTTGTTGGCGTTGGTGGTGCCCGAGTGCGCGCCACGGACCATCTTGGTGATGCCGCCGCGGCGGCCCTCGTAGATGGTGCCGTACTTGTCGACCAGGAAGTTGTACCCGATGTCGCACCACTTCTGCGTCTTGGTGTGGTACAGGTGCGCGGCTCGGACGTACGCCGGCGACTGCGCCTGCGTGTAGGTGTTGGCGCCGGCGGTGTGGTGGAGCAGCGCGCCGGACTGCGTGGTCGCGGTGGTCGGCGAGCTGCACGAGGACTGGTAGGTGGTGGTGGGCTGCCAGCTCGAGCGGAGCACGATCGCGGGCTGCGCGACCGCGGCGCTGCGCAGCGCCGTGCCGAAGGAGGCGCCGCTGACCTGGGTCGCCGAGGAGTCGAGCGAGACGTCCGAGGCCTGCGCGGTGATCGCGGCGTCCTCGGGCTGCTCGGGCGAGTCGACGACGGCGACCTTGACGTCCTCGGGCGAGGTGCCGTCGGCCGACAGCACGCGCGCCGCGACGCCGTCCGCGTCACCGACCCACATCGGGTCGGTGCCCGCGAGGGCGCCGGCGTCGGACGGGTCGGGCTCGGAGAGGTCGAGCTGCTGCCACGCGCTCCAGGTGCCGTTCTTGCGGGTGCGCACCTCGGCCGTCAGCGACGCGTCGTCCGCGCCGGGCTTCCAGGTGATGCCCACCATCTGGAAGGTGTCGGTGGCGGTCCGCTCGAGCGAGGCCACGACCTCCTCGCCGCCCGCGACCCGGGTCTGGGCCTGCGGAGCGACGTCGGGAACGGTGAGCGCCGTCGCGGTCGGCTCGGCCGCGGCGGACACGTCGGGGGCGTCACCGGCGTCGCTCGCGGTCAGGGCACCGACCGGGACGGTTCCGGCGAGGGCGAGCACCGGGGCGAGCACCGAGGCGCCGGCCAGCCGGACGAGGAGTGAAGACATGTGGGGGACGTCCTGTGACTCGTGTGACGGATGAGAATTCTGTGACTCGACTGCACGATTATGCGCACCGTAATTCGGGTCGCGCTACCGATACGCCAAATTAGGTAAATTCCATGAGCGTAATTACAGAGGTGTTATTCAAAGGCCGTGGAAATGCCCGGAAATGGGCACGACAAAGCCCCCCGAATGCCGTTCGGGCACGCGGGGGGCGAGGGGTGAGCGGGCGTCAGGTGCGCTTGTGCAGGCGTCGCGCGGCCTCGGCCACCGAGCCCGTCATCGACGGGTAGACGGTGAACGCCTGGGCGACCTGATCGACGGTGAGCGAGCAGGACACGGCCAGCGACAGGGCGTGCACCAGCTCGCTGGCGCGGGGCGCCACGACCACGCCACCGACGACGATGCCCGAGCCCGAGCGGGCGAACAGCTTGACGAAGCCGTCGCGCACGCCGTCCATCTTGGCGCGCGGGTTGCCGCTGAGCGGGAGCATGACGCACTCGGCGTCGATCTCGCCGTCGTCGACGGCCTTCTGCCCGTAGCCGACGGTGGCGATCTCGGGGGCGGTGAACACGTTGCTCACCACCTGGCGCAGGTCGAGCGGACGGACGGCGTCGCCCAGCGCGTGCGCCATCGCGATGCGTCCCTGCATCGCTGCGACCGACGCGAGCATGAGCACGCCGGTGCAGTCGCCCGCGGCGTAGACGCCGGGGGCCGAGGTGCGCGAGACCTTGTCGACGTTGACGAAACCGCCGTCGCCGGTCTCGACGCCGGCGGCGTCCAGGCCGAGGCCCTCGGAGTTCGGGATGGACCCGAGCGCCAGCAGGCAGTGGCTGCCCTCGACCGTGCGCCCGTCGGTGAGGGTGACGAGCACCCCGTCGCCCTTGCGCTCGACCGAGGCCATCCGCGAGCGGGACAGGACGTTCATGCCGCGCCGCTTGAAGACCTCCTCGAGCACCTCGGCGGCGTCGGAGTCCTCGCCGGGGAGCACGCGGTCGCGGCTGGAGACGAGGGTGACCTCGCTGCCCAGGGAGTGGTAGGCGCCGGCGAACTCGGCACCGGTGACGCCCGAGCCCACGACGACCAGGTGGCTCGGCAGCTCGTCGAGGTCGTAGACCTGCTCCCAGTTAAGGATGCGCTCGCCGTCGGGGACGGCGGTGGGCACGACGCGGGGGTGGGCGCCGGTGGCGACCAGCACGACGTCGGCCGAGATGCGCTCCTCGCCGGCGTCTGACGACACGGTGACGACGCCGCCGCCCTCGAGGCGGGCGGTGCCGCGGACGACGCGGATCTCCTCGCGGTCGAGGCGGCGGGTGATGTCGTCGGACTGCGCGAGCGCGAGCCGCTTGACGCGGGAGTTGACCGCGAGCAGGTCGGTGCTCACCGCGGACGACGACCGCAGCCCAAGCTCGGAGGCGCCCTCGACCTCGGTCATCAGGTCGGAGGTGGCGATCAGCGTCTTGCTCGGCACGCAGTCGGTGAGCACCGTCGAGCCGCCGAGACCGTCGCGGTCGACCACGCTCACCTGCCCGCCCAGCTGCGCCGCCACCAGGGCAGCCTCGTATCCACCGGGTCCTCCGCCGACGATCGCCACGTGAGTCACGGGATCCATCATCGCGCACGGCCCCGACGGGGCGAGCAGCAGATAGGCTGCGGACCGTGCCCCTCTACGCCGCGTGGGCGTCCAACCTCGATCCGGGCCGCATGGTCGAGCGGTGCCCGCACTCCCCCGTCGCCGACGTGGGCTGGCTGACGGGCTGGCGCCTCACCTTCGGCGGCGAGGACCAGCACTGGGACGGCGCGCTGCCAATGCTCGTGCAGTCGCCGGACGACCAGGTCTTCGTCGCGCTCTACGACATCTCCCCGCTGGACGAGCAGGCCCTCGACGAGTCCGAGGGCATCAGCCTGGGCCTGCACGACAAGCTGCACGTCCGCGTCGACACCCTCGACGGGCCGGCCGTCGCCTGGACGTACGTGCTCGACGCCTACGAGGGCGGGCTGCCGTCGGCGCGCACGCTCGCGATGATCTCCGACGCGGCCGAGGCCGCCGGCGCCCCCGACGAGTACGTGCTCGCCCTGCGCGAGCGTCCCTGCCAGGCGGGCTGAGCCGCGCCTTAGGGTGCTGGGGTGAGCGACGACACCCTGACCACCGACCCGCACGCCCTCGCCCAGGAGGCCGCCGCGCGGCTCCGCGAGCTCACCGGGGGCGGTGACCACGACGTCGCCCTGGTGATGGGCTCGGGCTGGCTGCCCGCCGCCGACGTGCTCGGCGAGGCCGAGCACGAGGTGGCCCTGGCCGACCTCCCCGGCTTCAGCGCCCCGGCCGTCGCCGGCCACGGGGGCACCGTGCGCTCGGTGCGCATCGGCGGCCTGCGAGTGCTGGTGTTCCTCGGACGCACCCACCTGTACGAGGGACGCGGCGTCGGCCCCGTCGTCCACGGCGTGCGCACCGCCGCTGCGGCGGGCTGCCGCGCGATCGTCCTCACCAACGGCTGCGGCGGGCTCGACCCGTCCTGGTCGCCCGGCACGCCGGTGTTGATCTCCGACCACGTCAACCTCACCGCGACCTCGCCGCTCGTCGGGGCGACGTTCATCGACCTCACCGACCTGTACTCCCAGCGGCTGCGCGACCTGTGCCGCACCGTCGACCCCGGCCTGGCCGAGGGCGTCTACGTGCAGTTCCGCGGGCCGCACTACGAGACGCCCGCCGAGATCGCGATGGTGCGCGCCATCGGCGGCGACCTGGTGGGCATGTCCACCACGCTCGAGGCCATCGCCGCCCGCGAGGCCGGCCTGGAGGTGCTCGGCATCTCGCTGGTCACCAACCTCGCCGCGGGCATCAGCGGCGAGCCGCTCGACCACGCCGAGGTGCTCGAGGCCGGACGCGCGTCCGCCTCGCGCATGGGCGCCCTGCTCGCCGACGTCCTCCCCCGCCTCTGATGCGCGTCCTCGTCACCGGCGCGGCCGGGTCCATCGGCCGCACCCTCGCGCAGGGCCTGCCCGCGCTGGGCCACGAGCTGCGCGCGCTCGACGTCGTCGACGCCCCCGAGCTCGCACCGGCGTTCTCGCTCGGCTGGACGGTGGGCGACTGCCTCGACGCGGCCGTGGTGGACGCCGCCGTCGCGGGCGTCGACGCCGTGGTTCACCTCGCGGGCAACCCCGACGAGGGGTCACTGACCGCCAGCCTGGAGTCGCACGTCCACACCACCGGCCACCTGCTCGACGCGATGGTGCGCCACGGCGTCGGCCGGTTCGTCTACGCGGGCAGCAACCACGCCGTCGGGCGCACGCCGCGCACCGACCTGGTGCCCGCCGACGCCGAGCCGCGCCCCGACACGTTCTACGGCGTCAGCAAGGTGGCCGCCGAGGCCGTCATGCGGCTCTACGTCGACCGGCACGGCCTCGACGCCGTGTCGTGCCGGATCGGCAGCTTCCTGCCGCAGCCCGAGACGCGACGCAACCTCGCCACCTGGCTGTCGCCGCACGACTGCGTGCGGATGGTGCACGCCTCGCTCACCGCGCCGTCGCCCGGCTTCGTCCAGGTGTGGGGCATCTCGGCCAACACCGACCGGTGGTGGGACCTCTCGGCCGGCCGGGCCATCGGCTACGACCCGCAGGACGACGCCGCCGGCTGGGCGGGCGACCTGCCCGCCCGTGCCGCCGACGACGCGGAGGCGGCCTACGTCGGCGGCCCGTTCGCGACGTCCGAGCACGAGCGCCCGGCGTTCGACCCCGTCCAGGAGGCGTGATGACCGACCTCGTCCAGCAGGCCCGCGACTGGGTGGCGCAGGACCCCGACCCGCTGACCCGCGGCGAGCTCACCCGCCTCGTCGAGGACGGGTCGGACGAGGCGCGCGCCGAGCTGGCCGAGCGGTTCGACGGCACCCTGACGTTCGGCACCGCCGGCCTGCGCGGCCCCCTGCGCGCCGGGCCGCAGGGCATGAACCGCGTCGTCGTGGCGCGCGCGGCCGCCGGCCTGGCCGCGTACCTGCTGGAGCAGGAGAGCGACCCGTCGGTGGTCATCGGGCACGACGCGCGGCACAACTCCGAGCGGTTCGCTCGCGACACCGCCGAGATCATGGCGGCGCTCGGCGTCCGGGCCCACCTGCTGCCCCGCGCACTGCCCACGCCCGTGCTCGCGTTCGCGATCGGGCACCTGGGCACGTCGGCGGGCGTCATGGTCACCGCGTCCCACAACCCGCCCCAGGACAACGGCTACAAGGTCTACCTCGGCGACGGCATCCAGATCGTCCCGCCCGCCGACGCCGCCATCGCGGCACAGATCGACGCCGTCGGGCGCGTGGACGCCCTCCTGCGCAGCGACGACTACGCGCACCTGGACGACTCGGTCGAGCGGGCGTACGTCGCCGCGGTGGCCGCGGTGCCCGACGACGGCCCGCGCGACCTCGTCGTCGCCTACACCCCGATGCACGGGGTGGGCGCCGACGTCGTCGACGCGGTGGTCGCCGCGTCGGGCTTCTCGCCGCTGCACGTGGTGGCCGAGCAGCGCGAGCCCGACCCCGACTTCCCGACCGTCGCGTTCCCCAACCCCGAGGAGCCGGGCGCGATGGACCTGGCGCTCGCGCTCGCCGAGCAGGTCGGTGCCGACGTCGTCGTCGCCAACGACCCCGACGCCGACCGCTGCGCCGTCGGTGTGCCGACCGGCCAGGGCTGGCGGATGCTCACCGGCGACGAGACCGGCGTGCTGCTCGCCGACCTGCTGCTGCGCCGAGGCGTCGAGGGCACGTACGCCTGCTCGATCGTGTCGTCGTCGCTGCTCGGGCGCCTGGCCGCCGCCCACGGCCAGCGCCACGCCCAGACCCTCACCGGCTTCAAGTGGATCGCGCGCGCCGACGGCCTCGCGTTCGGCTACGAGGAGGCGCTCGGCTACGCGGTCGCACCCACGATCGCCCGCGACAAGGACGGCATCTCCGCGATGGCCCGCGTCCTGCAGCTCGCCGCCGAGCTCAAGGCCGAGGGCCGCTCCCTCGCCGACCGCCTGGACGACCTCGCCCGCGAGCACGGCCTGCACGCCACCAGCCAGCTGTCGGTGCGCGTCGACGACCTGTCGCTCATCGCCGACGCGATGGCCCGGCTGCGCGCCGACCCTCCGCGCGCGCTCGGAGGCCTCGACGTCGTCGGCGTCGACGACCTCGCCCGCGGCGGTGACGGCCTGCCGCCCACCGACGGCCTGCGCATCCGCCTCGCCGAGCACGCTCGCGTCGTCGTCCGCCCGTCGGGCACCGAGCCCAAGCTCAAGGCCTACCTCGAGGTGGTGCTCGACGTCACCGACGACGCCCCCGACGCCGTCGACGCCCTGCGCATCGCCGCCGCCGGCCGTCTCGACGCGATCCGGGGTGACCTGGCGCTGCTCGTGGGTGGGTGAAGGGCGGGCCTGCTCTGCTCGACGCGAGAATCTGCGTATGGCCGTGTGGGGAGGCCATACGCCGATTCTTCGGTCCGCTTCCTCGCCGCCCCGACCCCGGGCCGGCACCTCACCCCAGCAGCGCGACGACCACCACGGCGACGAGCAGGGCGACGGGGGCCACGACGAGGGGCCAGTGGACGGTGCGGACGACGGCGTCGTGGGGGCCGGCCTCGTGCAGGGGCTCGGGGGTCGAGCGGTGGGTCGATGCGTAGGTCTGGACCTTGAGGACGACGTAGTCGGCGTAGTCGGTGCCCACCACCTCCGAGCCCTCGAGGGTGGGACGGGTGGCGAACTCGCGCGAGGACGACGACCCGAACGCGCCGCCCGGGCCGGCGGCCCCCGGCTGGTTGCCGCGGAGGATCTTGCGGGCGCTCTTGCCGATCGCGATGGCGTGGTGGGTCTTGTCGCCGGCGCTGACCTGCAGGGTCTGGCGGACGTCGACGTCGGTGACGGCGCGCCACGGGATGCGGACCGACGTCCAGGCGTTGCGGATGAGCAGGTGGTCGCGGCGGGCGTGCACGGTGGGCCGCACCAGCGCGGCGTAGGTGAGGACGGCCAGCAGGGCGACCACCGCGAGCACGAGCACGGTGGCGCGGTCGAGGCCCGCCGAGACGACCGCAGCGGCGATCAGGGCCAGCACGACCAGGCCGACGACGCCGACCCAGCGGCCCGCCGTCGGCGTGAACCGCTCGAGCACCTCGGGAGGCTGGTGGTCCGCCATGTCCCCATCCTCCTACACTCCCCAGGTGACCACGACGGCGAGACGGGTGCTGCGATGAGCGAGCTGCGACGAGTGCTGGAGGGCCTGCCCGGCGTCGACCAGGTCGGCCTGGAGGGACGGGCGGCCGCGTTGTCGACCCGGTCGATCAAGGCGGCGTCCAAGGCGTACGCCATCGACCTGGCGATCCGCATGGTCGACCTGACGACGCTCGAGGGCGCCGACACGCCCGGCAAGGTCCGCTCGCTGGCCGCCAAGGCCGTGCGCCCCGACCCGTCGGACCCGTCGTGCCCGTCCACGGCGGCGGTCTGCGTCTACCCCGACATGGTCAAGATCGCCAAGGACGCGCTCGGCGACGCACCCGTCAACGTCGCGAGTGTGGCGACGGCGTTCCCGTCCGGCCGCTCCAGCCTCGAGATCAAGCTCGCCGACACGCGCGACGCCGTCGCGGCCGGTGCCGACGAGATCGACATGGTCATCGACCGGGGCGCGTTCCTGGCCGGCGACCTCGACCGCGTCCACGACGAGATCGTCGCGGTCAAGGAGGCGTGCGGGCGTCCCGACGGCAGCCACGCCCACCTCAAGGTGATCCTCGAGACCGGCGAGCTGGCGACGTACGACAACGTCCGCCGCGCGTCCTGGCTCGCGATGCTGGCCGGCGGCGACTTCATCAAGACCTCCACCGGCAAGGTCCAGCCCGCCGCGACGCTGCCCGTCACGCTGCTGATGCTGCAGGCCGTCCGCGACTTCCGCGAGACCCACGGCCGCCAGGTCGGCGTCAAGCCCGCCGGCGGCATCCGCACCAGCAAGGACGCGATCAAGTACCTGGTGGTCGTCAACGAGGTGGCCGGGCCCGACTGGCTCGACCCCGACTGGTTCCGCTTCGGCGCCTCCAGCCTGCTCAACGACCTGCTGATGCAGCGCCAGAAGCTGACCACCGGGCACTACTCCGGCCCCGACCACGTCACGATCGACTGAAGGCTGCGCCATGAGTGTTTTCGAGTACGCACCCGCCCCGGAGTCCCGCGGCGTCGTCGACCTGCGGTCGTCGTACGGCCTGTTCGTCGACGGTGAGTTCACCGACGGCGACGGCCCGATGTTCAAGACGATCAGCCCGGCCACCGAGGAGGTGCTCGCCGAGGTCACCGAGGCGAGCGCCGCCGACGTCGACCGCGCCGTCGCCGCCGCCCGCCGGGCGCACTCGCGCGTCTGGTCGCGGATGCCCGGCTCCGAGCGCGCCAAGTACCTGTACCGGATCGCCCGGATCATCGCCGAGCGCTCCCGCGAGCTCGCCGTGCTCGAGACCCTCGACAACGGCAAGCCGATCCGCGAGTCGCGCGACGTCGACGTCCCGCTCGTCTCGCAGTGGTTCTTCTACTACGCGGGCTGGGCCGACAAGCTCGACCACGCCGGCCTCGGCCCCGACCCGCGCTCGCTCGGCGTCGCGGCCCAGGTCATCCCGTGGAACTTCCCGCTGATGATGCTGGCCTGGAAGGTCGCCCCGGCGCTCGCCGCGGGCAACACCGTCGTGCTCAAGCCGGCCGAGACCACTCCCCTGACGGCGCTGTTGTTCGCCGAGATCTGCCAGCAGGCCGACCTGCCTCCGGGCGTCGTCAACATCGTCACCGGCGCCGGCGCCACCGGTCAGGCGCTCGTCGAGCACGACGGCGTCGACAAGGTCGCCTTCACCGGCTCCACGCCCGTCGGTCGCCAGATCGCCCGCGCCGTGGCCGGCACCGACAAGCGCCTCACGCTCGAGCTCGGCGGCAAGGCCGCCAACATCGTCTTCGACGACGCACCGCTCGACCAGGCGGTCGAGGGCATCGTGTCGGGCATCTTCTTCAACCAGGGCCACGTCTGCTGCGCCGGGTCCCGGCTGCTCGTCCAGGAGAACGTCTACGACGAGGTGATCGGCAAGCTCAAGGCCCGGATGGCCACGCTGCGCGTCGGCGACCCGCTCGACAAGAACACCGACGTCGGCGCGATCAACTCCGCCGAGCAGCTGGCCCGCATCACCGAGCTGGCCGCGACGGGCGACGCCGAGGGCGCCGAGCGCTGGTCCCCGCCGTGCGAGCTGCCGTCCGACGGGTTCTGGTACGCGCCGACGATCTTCACCGGCGTCTCCCAGGCCCACCGGATCGCCCGCGAGGAGATCTTCGGCCCGGTGCTGTCGGTGCTGACGTTCCGCACGCCCGACGAGGCCGTCGCCAAGGCCAACAACACGCCGTACGGCCTCTCGGCCGGCGTCTGGACCGACAAGGGCTCGCGGATCCTCGCGATGGCCAACCGCCTGCGCGCGGGCGTCGTCTGGGCCAACACGTTCAACAAGTTCGACCCCGCGTCGCCGTTCGGCGGCTACTCCGAGTCCGGCTACGGCCGCGAGGGCGGAAAGCACGGGCTGGCCGCGTACCTGCAGGGAGGCACCCGATGAGCCGGGTCGACGTCCGCAAGACCTACAAGCTCTACGTCGGGGGCGCGTTCCCTCGCAGCGAGTCCGGACGCACCTACGAAGCGCTCGACGCCAAGGGCGCGTTCCTGGCCAACGCGTCGAAGGCCTCGCGCAAGGACGGCCGCGACGCCGTCGTCGCCGCCCGCAAGGCGTTCGGCGGCTGGTCGACGCGCACGCCCTACAACCGCGGGCAGATCCTCTACCGCGTCGCCGAGATGCTCGAGGGACGCCGCGAGCAGCTCGCGTCCGAGGTCGCCGCCACCGAGGGGCTGACGCGCGCGCAGGCCGGACGCGTCGTCGACGCCGCCGTCGACCGCTGGGTCTGGTACGCCGGCTGGGCCGACAAGCTCGCCCAGGTGGTCGGCAACGCCAACCCCGTCAGCGGGCCGTTCTTCAACCTCTCGACGCCCGAGCCGACCGGCGTCGTGGCGGTCGCCGCGCCGCAGGACTCCTCGCTGCTCGGCCTGGTCAGCGTCGTCGCGCCGGTGATCGTCACGGGCAACACCGCCGTCGTCGTCTCGTCGTACGAGCGGCCGCTGCCCGCGATCACGCTGTCGGAGGTGCTGGCCACGTCCGACCTCCCCGGTGGCGTGGTCAACGTGCTCACCGGCGACGTCGCCGAGGTCGGCCCGTGGCTGGCCACCCACCGCGACGTCGACGCCCTCGACCTCACGGGCGCCGGCGACGCCGCCACGGCCCTGGAGCAGGACGCCGCCGAGGGCCTCAAGCGGGTGCTCCGCCCGTCCGCCGAGGACTGGACGCTCACCCCCGGGCTCACCCGGATGACCACGTTCGTCGAGACCAAGACGGTCTGGCACCCGATCGGGGTCTAGGAGGGCCGGCCCTCGAAGCCGTCCCGGATGGCCTCGACCGTGCGGCGGTCGAGGTCGCCCTCGGGAGCGGTGTAGGTGACCTTCCAGCCGCTCTGGGTCCTCACCACGCGGTCGTAGGTCTCGCCCCCGACGTCGACCGGGCCGCGGGTGAAGCCCTCGCCCTCGGGCGCGGGCTCGAGGACGATCCGTCGACCGTCCTGCGCGCTCGCCGAGCACGGCGCGACGGTGCCGGCCTCGAAGCGCCAGCGGCGCGGGACCGGGGCGACGACGACCGCGGTGGGGTCGTCGAGCGCCGAGCAGGTCAGGCCCCGCAGCCGGGTGGAGTCCGCCCAGGCGTCGACGCCCTCGTCGATCTGCGCGGTGTCGAGGTCGGGGGCCGGCTCGTCGGTGGTCTTGGGGACCGACGGGCGGACGTCCAGCACCTGCTCGCGGGCGTCCCCCAGGGTCGTCCGGAACCGGTCGGAGGTGCCCTCGTCGGACCGGATGCCGACGTACCCGACGGTGGTGGTGGCGTTGCCGAGGAACCAGGTCCAGCCCTCGACCACCTCGTCGTCGGCGTCGCGCCACAGGTACTGCACCTGCCAGCCCGACTGCCAGTCGCCGCGCACGCTGGCGGGCAGGGTGCTGACACGCAGCTGCCGGTAGCCCGTCAGGCTCGACGAGCGCCGCGCCGCGAGCCGGGCGACCACCTCGGGCGGAAGGTCGACCCGGGCGACGTCGAGGCTGAGCCGGACGCCGTCGTTGCGGTGGTAGTCGGTGTGCGTGCGCGTCGTCGGGTCGCGGTCCCAGTCGCTGCCGATGTCCATGGCCGGCGAGCCCAGCAGCGGGTCGGACACGCTCTGCCCGTTGGGCGAGGGATCGCTCGACGGGCCGTCCTCCCCGACGAGCGCCGAGCCGCCCACGGCCGCGGCCAGCAGCAGGAAGACGGTCACCGCGGCGCCCACGAGGACCACCGGGGTGCGGCTGCGGCGCGCCACCGGCGCCTCGGCGAGGACGGTGCGCTCGTCGTCGGGCGTCACGCCGACCGCGCGGGTGAACGCGTCGACGAAGCTGCGCACGTCGGGCCAGCGGCGCTCGCGGTCGGGGTCGATCGCCCGGTCGAGCACGGCCCGGACCGCGTCGGTCACGGGGGCGCCGTCGCGCTCGTCGCGGATGGTGCGGCCGGTGAGCAGGGTGTGGGCCACCGCGCCGAGCGCGTGGACGTCGGCCCGCACGTCCACTCCCCCGACCGGGTCGGCCTGCTCGGGCGCCATGTACGCCGGCGTGCCGACGACCTGCGTGATGCCCGAGCCGTGGAGCAGCGCCTTGGCGACGCCGAGGTCGGCGACCATCAGCCGCCGCGACCCGTCCGGGCCGGAGGTGAGCAGCAGGTTCTGCGGCTTGACGTCGCGGTGCACCACCCCGAGCGCGTGCAGCCGCTCGAGGCCGGCACCGGCCTGGCGCACGAGGTCGGCCACCTCGACGGGGTCGCACGGCTCGCCCACCAGGTCGGCGACCGTGCCGCCGTCGGCGTACGTCATGACGAAGTACGGGGTGCCGTCGCTCTCGCCGACGTCGTGCACCCGCACGACGTGGTCGGAGTCGGCACGCCGCAGCAGCCGGGCCTCGGTGAGGAAGCGCTCGCGGACGTCGCCGCGGTCGGCCCAGTTGTCGGCGAGGGCCTTGACCGCCACGTCGGAGTCGAGCTCGGGGTCGCGGTAGAGCCAGACCGTGGCGAACCCCCCGGCTCCCAGGCGCCGGACGCGCGTCAGGCGACCGAGCCGAGACGCGAGAGCCATAGCGGACATTATGCTGCAGGCACCATGGGAGACGACGCGGACGACCTCGACGACCTGGCCGCGCGCGCTCGCGACGGCGACACCGCAGCCCTCGAGCTGCTGCTCGCCGGGCTGCAGCCCCGCGTGATGCGGGTGTGCCAGCGCATGCTGCCCTACCGCGAGGACGCCGAGGAGGCCTGCCAGGACGTGCTGATGACGGTGGCCCGCAAGATCGGCTCGTTCGAGGGGCGCAGCAGCATCACCACCTGGACGCACACCGTCGCCGCCAACGCGTCGCGCCAGACCTACCGGACCCTGAAGCGGCGCTTCGCCGAGCGTCCCACCGACGAGCTGCCCGCCGCGGTCGACCCGCGCACGACCAGCGTCATCGCCGGCAGCCGGGTCGACCTCCTCGAGGCGCTGGAGACGCTCGAGGTGGAGCAGCCCGAGCTCGTCGAGGCGCTCGTGCTCCGCGACGTCGGCGAGCTCGACTACGCCGAGATCGCGCGTCAGGTCGACATCCCGGTGGGCACGGTGAAGTCGCGCGTGCACCGCGCGCGCCAGGCCATCCGTCCGTTCCTGGTCACCGGACCCTGACGCCCGTGGCTCAGGTGATCGTCCTGGCCGGGCCGTCGGGGTCCGGCAAGTCCCGGCTGGCCCAGCGGCTCGAGCTGCCCGTGCTGCGGCTCGACGACTTCTACCGCGACGGCGACGACCCCGACCTCCCCCGCTCCACCCTCGGCATCGTCGACTGGGACGACGCGGGGTCGTGGGACGTCGACGCCGCGTGCGACGCGATCGAGGAGCTCGGCCGCACCGGACGCGTCGAGGCGCCCGTCTACGACATCGCCGCCAACGCCGCCGTCGCGACGCAGGTGGTCGAGCTCGGCGGGCACGACCGGTTCGTCGCCGAGGGGCTGTTCGCGCCGCTGGTGGTGGCCGAGTGCCGGGCGCGCGGCGTCCTGGCCGACGCCGTGTGCGTGCGCCACCACCGCGTCGTCACGTTCGCCCTGCGCTTCGCGCGCGACCTGTCGGAGCACCGCAAGCCCCCGTGGGTGCTGCTGCGGCGCGGGTGGCGCCTGATGCGCGACGAGCCGCACGTCGTCGCCGACGCCGTCGCGCACGGCTGCCGTCCGATGTCGCCGCGCCGGGCCGAGGCCCTGCTCGGACGGTCGTCGGCGCCCACCCGATGAGTCCGCCGTCCGGCGCCGGTCTACCCCGCATGGACACTTTGAGGACCTGCCTGTGGTTCGACACCCAGGCCGAGGAGGCTGCGGCCTTCTACTGCACCGTCTTCGACGGGAAGACCACCGGCACCACGCACTACACCGAGGGATCGATGCGCGAGGCCGGCATGGTCATGACGGTGGACTTCGAGGTCGCCGGGATGCGCTTCACCGCGCTCAACGGCGGCGACCAGTTCACCTTCGACGAGTCGATCTCGTTCCAGGTGCCGTGCCGCGGCCAGGAGGAGCTCGACCACTACTGGTTCGCGCTCGCCGAGGGCGGCTCGCACGGCCAGTGCGGCTGGCTCACCGACAAGTTCGGCGTGTCGTGGCAGGTCTACGACCCCGAGGCGATGGCCCGCATGCTGGGCGGCGACGATCCCGCCGGCGCGCAGCGCGCCATGCAGGCGATGCTCCAGATGACGCGCATCGACGTCGCCGAGCTGGAGCGGGCGTACGCCGGGGAGTGATCAGGCGAGCGCGTCGTAGCCCGGCTTGACGACGTCCTCGATCAGGGCGAGGCGGGCGTCGTAGTGCAGGAACGCGCTCTTCATCGCGTTGATGGTGAACCAGCGCAGGTCGTCGAGGTCGTACCCGAACGCGTCGACGAGCAGCCCCATCTCGCGGCTCATCGAGGTGCCGCTCATCAGCCGGTTGTCGGTGTTGACGGTGACGCGGAAGCGCAGGTCCTTGAGCACGCCGATGGGGTGCTCGGCGATCGACGCGACCGCGCCCGTCTGCACGTTGGACGACGGGCACAGCTCGAGCGGCACGCGGCGGTCGCGCACGTAGTTGGCGAGCCGTCCGAGCACGGGGTGCTCGGGGTCGGCGAGGTCGACGTCGTCGATGATCCGCACGCCGTGGCCGAGGCGGTCGGCGCCGCACCACTGCAGCGCCTGCCAGATCGACGGCAGGCCGAACGCCTCGCCCGCGTGGATCGTGAAGTGCGCGTTGGCGCGGTGCACGTACTCGAACGCGTCGAGGTGACGGGTGGGAGGGAAGCCGGCCTCCGCGCCGGCGATGTCGAACCCGACCACGCCGGCGTCGCGCCGCTCGACGGCCAGCTCGGCGATCTCGAGCGACCGCGCCGCGTGACGCATGGCCGTGAGCAGCTGACGCGCGACGATCGGACGTCCGGCCGCCTCGGCGTTGCGCATGCCCGTCTCGACGCCCTCGGTGACCGCGTCGATGGCGCCGTCCAGCGACAGCCCCTTCTCCAGGTGCTGCTCGGGCGCCCAGCGCATCTCGGCGTACACGACCCCGTCGGCCGCGAGGTCCTCCACGGCCTCCTGCGCGACGCGCGCCAGGTGCTCGTGGGTCTGCATGACGGCGACGGTGTGGCCGAACGTCTCGAGGTAGCGCTCCAGCGAGCCCGAGTTGGCGGCCGTCGCGAACCACTGCCCCAGCGCCTCGGCGTCGTCCGCCGGAAGCTCGTGGCCCGCCTCGCGGGCCAGCTCCAGGATCGTCGACGGACGCAGCCCGCCGTCGAGGTGGTCGTGGAGCAGCACCTTCGGCGCTGCCTCGATCTGCGCCGTCGTCACCATGGGCGCCACCCTACCGACGGGCTCCGTCGACGGGTCACGGGTGCGGCGCCGCCGGGGTGCTCACCGGCAGGCACCGAGCGACGGGTGGGCGCGGGCGGGTCGCCGCGGCCGGGTGGACGTCTCGGTGGGTGGACGACCGGGTCTCAGCAGCCCCAGCCGTCACACCGACCATGGCAGAAAGGTGCGGACCACGGTGAATTCACCATGGTCCGCGACTGTTTGCCATGGTCGGCAGCCCGGCCGTCTCACCCGCCGAGACCCGAGCCCGGCCGCCGACAGCGACCACCCACCACTCCGCCCGTAGGTGCGCCCTTCGTCCTGGCCGCGACCCGTCGGGTGAGGACCGGTGCGTGCGGCGCCGCCGGGGTGCTCACCGACAGGCACCGAGCGACGGGTGGGCGCGGGCGGGTCGCTGCGGCCGGGTGGACGTCTCGGTGGGTGGACGTCCGGGTCTCAGCAGCCCCAGCCGTCACACCGACCATGGCAAACAGGTGCGAACCACGGTGAATTCGCCATGGTCCGCGACCGTTTGCCATGGTCGGCACCCCCGCCGTCTCACCCCACGAGACCCGTGGACGGCTGAAGGCGGGACCCGCCGCCGCCCCGCCCATAGGTGCGCCCTTCGTCGCGCGAGCACCCCGAGCACCAGCCGCGCTGCAAGCCAGCACCCCCGCGTCACTCCGCGAGCAGCAGCACGACCGTCTCGGCGACGCAGGCAGGACGCTTGCCGCCCTCGATCTCGATGGTGTGCTGCAGGACGACCTGCTGGCCCTTCTCGATGTCGGTGACCTCGAGGACCTTGACGCGCGAGCGCACCCGGGAGCCGACGGGGACCGGGGAGGGGAAGCGCACCTTGTTGGCGCCGTAGTTGATCTTGGCGCCCTCGCCCGCGAAGGCGAACACCTGCGCGCCGAGGTACGGGATGAGCGACAGCGTCAGGTAGCCGTGCGCGATCGTCGCGCCGAAGGGGCCCTTGGCGGCCTTCTCGGGGTCGACGTGGATCCACTGGTGGTCGCCGGTCGCGTCGGCGAACGCGTCGATCCGGTCCTGCGTGACCTCGAGCCAGGCGCTCAGGCCCAGCTCCTCGCCGGCTGCGGCCGACACCTCGTCGGGGTCGTTCAGCACGCGCATGTGGATCGGTCCTCTCGGTTGGTTCAGCTGATCGTGTCGATGACGATGGGTGCCGCGTCGACGGGCGTGCCCGCCTCGGCGACGTCGAAGCCGCCCTCCAGGGCCTCCAGGGCGCGGGCGAACCGCTCGGGGGTGTCGGTGTGGAGCGTCAGGAGCGGGTCGCCGGCGCGGACGACGTCGCCGGGCTTGGCGTGCATCTGCACGCCCGCCGCGGCCTGCACGGCCTCGCCGGGACGCGAGCGGCCGGCGCCGAGACGCCAGGCGGCCAGGCCGACGGCCATCGCGTCGAGGCGCGACAGGACGCCGTCGGCGGGTGCGGGGACCACGTGGATGTCGGTCGCGCGGGGCAGGTCGGCGTCCGGGTCGCCGCCCTGGGCGCGGATCATCTGCTTCCAGACGTCCATCGCGCGGCCGTCGGCGAGCGCGTCGGCGGGGTCGACGTCGCCGCGGCCGGCGGCGCGGAGCATCTCGCGGGCCAGCGCCAGCGTCAGCTCGACGACGTCGGACGGACCGCCGCCGGCGAGCACCTCGACGGACTCGGCCACCTCGAGCGCGTTGCCCGCCGTGAGGCCGAGCGGGGTGGACATGTCGGTGAGCAGGGCGGTGGTCGCGACGCCGGCGTCGGTGCCGAGGGCCACCATCGTCTCGGCGAGCTCGCGCGCGTCGGCCTCGGTCTTCATGAACGCCCCCACGCCCACCTTGACGTCGAGCACCAGCGAGCCGGTTCCCTCGGCGATCTTCTTGCTCATGATCGAGCTGGCGATGAGCGGGATGGCCTCGACGGTGCCGGTGACGTCGCGCAGCGCGTAGAGCTTCTTGTCGGCCGGCGCCAGGCCCGAGCCCGCGGCGCAGATCACGGCGCCGACCTGCTCGAGCTGGTCGAGCATCTGCTCGTTGCTGAGCGACGCCTGCCAGCCGGGGATCGCCTCGAGCTTGTCGAGCGTGCCGCCCGTGTGGCCGAGGCCGCGGCCCGACAGCTGCGGGACGGCCACGCCGCACGCGGCCACGAGCGGGGCGAGCGGCAGGGTGATCTTGTCGCCGACCCCGCCGGTGGAGTGCTTGTCGGCGGTGGGACGGGACAGGCCGGAGAAGTCCATCCGCTCGCCCGAGGCGATCATCGCCGCCGTCCAGCGCGAGATCTCGCGGCGTCCCATGCCGTTCAGCAGGATCGCCATCGCCAGCGCCGACATCTGCTCGTCGGCGACGACGCCGCGCGTGTAGGCGTCGACCACCCAGTCGATCTGGGAGTCGGCGAGCTCGCCGCCGTCGCGCTTGGCGGCGATCACCTCGACGGCGTCGTGCTGCTCGGGCTGGGTCATGCGGGGCTTCCTTCGAGGTCGACGTCCAGGCGCTCGAGGCCGCGCAGGACGAACGTGGGACGGCGTGGGGCGACGCCGGTGGCGCTCAGCCCCGGGTGGCGGCGCAGCAGCTCCCCGAGCGAGATCTGCAGCTCCAGGCGGGCGAGCGGTGCGCCGAGGCAGAAGTGCACGCCCATGCCGAAGCCGACGTGCGGGTTGGGATCGCGGGCGACGTCGAGGTCGTCCGGCTCGGCGAAGACGGCGGCGTCGCGGTTGGCCGAGCCCATCAGGCAGGCCACGGTCTCGCCCGCGGCCACCGGGGTGCCGAGCACCACCGAGTCGCGCAGACAGGTGCGCTCGAACAGCTGGAGCGGCGCGTCGAAGCGCAGCAGCTCCTCCAGCGCGGACTCCACCGACACCTCGCCGGACGTCACGCGGGCCAGCTGGTCGGGACGCTGCAGCAGCGACGCCAGGCCGTTGCCGAAGGCGTTCACCGACGCCTCGTGGCCGGCGTTCAGCAGCAGCACGACCGAGGCGACGAGCTCGTCCTCGCTGAGTCGACCGCCCTCCTCGGTGGCCGCGATCAGGTCGGTGACGAGGTCCTCGCGCGGGTCGTGGCGGCGCTCGGCGACGAACGCCCGCACGTAGTCCGAGAACGCGGTGCTCGCGGCGACGGCGGCGTCGCGGGTGGACGCGGGGACGTCGTGCTCGTACATCTTCACGATCGCCTGCGACCAGTCGCGCAGCAGCTCGTGGTCCTCGCCCGGCACGCCGAGCAGGTCGGCGATGACGAGCACCGGCAGCGGCTCGGCGTAGGCGCCGACGACGTCGACGACGGGCCCGTCGAACGCGTCGAGCAGCTCCGAGGCCAGCGCCTGGACGCGGGGGCGCATCCGCTCGACGTGGCCCCGCCCGAACGCGCCGGCGACGAGGCGCCGCAGCCGGGTGTGCTGCGGCGGCTCGTTCTCCATCATCTGGTGCTGGTGCAGGTCGTTGAACGGCTTCATCTGCGCCGCGGGCTCGCGGTCGGTCCAGACCCGTCCGAACGCGCGGTCGCGCAGCACGGCGCTCACCGCGGCGTGCGACGTCGCGAGCCAGGTGCCGCGCGTCTCGTGGCGGACCATCGGGCCGATCCGGCGGAGCGAGGCCAGCGCCGGGTAGGGGTCGGCGACGAACCCCGGGTCGGTGAGGTCGAGGTCGGTGGTGAGCGTGGCGGTGGTCATCGGCCGGCCAGGTCGTCCGCGCCGAAGGCGTCGGGCAGCACCTCGGACATCGTCTTCACGCCGTGCGCGGTGGCGAGCTCGCACGTGGGCCCGCCGTTCTCCCACAGCAGCTGGCGGCACCGGCCGCAGGGCATCAGCAGGTCGCCGTTGCGGTCGACGCACACCACGTGGGTCAGCCGGCCCCCGCCGCTCGCGTGGAGCGACGACACCATGCCGCACTCGGCGCACAGCGCGACGCCGTACGCCGCGTTCTCGACGTTGCACCCCACCACGGTGCGGCCGTCGTCGACCAGGCCGGCCACCCCGACCTGGAAGTCCGAGTAGGGGGCGTACGCGCGTCGCATGACCTGGGTCGCCTGGGCGTGCAGCTCGGTCCAGGGCCCGGTGTCGGGAAGGGCGTCCACGACAGGCAGGCTACCCCGCCTGGCCCTTGCGGTACGGCTTGCCGTCGGCCGCGGGCATGCGCAGTCGTTGGGAGGCCACCGCGAGGGCGAACAGCGTGATCACGTAGGGCGTCATGCCGACGAACGCGCGGGGCACGCTGTCGGTGACCAGGTACCAGGCGAGCACCAGCACCGCGATCGAGCCGATCGACAGCGCGGTGATCTTCTGCCCCTGGCGCAGGCGCCAGACGGCCAGCGCAGCGAGCACCACGGTGATGAGCAGCAGGAGCGCGTGGACGACCAGGCCACCCGCGGGCAGCAGGCTGACGCCGTCGGTGTAGCCGAACATCAGCGAGGCGATGACGATGCCGCCGGGGCGCCAGTTGCCGAAGATCATCGCGGCCAGGCCGATGTAGCCGGTGCCGTTGGTCTGGCCGACGGTGAACGAGCTGGACGACACCATCGTCAGGTAGACGCCGCCGAGCCCGGCCAGCGTGCCCGAGACCAGCACCGCGACGTACTTGTAGCGGATCACGTTGACGCCGAGGGTCTCGGCGGCCTGGGGGGCCTCGCCGCACGAGCGCAGGCGCAGGCCGAACGGGGTGCGCCACAGGATCCACCCGCTGGCGACGACGAGCACCACCACCAGGATCGTCAGCAGCGAGACGCCCGTGGTGGCCGCGGCGACGAGCGCGGCGACGTCCGAGACGCCGAAGACGTGGCGGTCGGAGAGCCACTGGGCGCCGTCGGAGAGGCCGGGGACGGTGACGCGCGGCAGCGTGTCGTACCCCGACAGGTTGCGCGGCCCGCCGCCCTCGAGATCGTTGAAGTAGGCCTTGGCCAGGAAGCCGATCGCTCCGAGGCCGATGATGTTGACCGCCACGCCCGACACGATGTGGTCGACGCCGAAGGTGACGGTGGCGACGGCGTGCAGCAGCGCGCCGAGCAGGCCCATCACCGCGGCGCCGACGACGCCCGCGTACGGGCCCGCGTGGTACGCCATGAAGGCCGCGCCCCACGTGCCGAGCAGCATCTGGCCCTCGAGCCCGATGTTCACCACACCGGCCCGCTCGGCCCACAGGCCGCCGAGCGCGGCCAGCAGGATGGGGCAGGCCGACAGGATCATGGCGCGCAGGGTGCCCGGCGCCGTCAGCTGGTCGGCGCCGGTGACGACGCGCACCAGGGCGACGGTGACCACGGCGACCAGCGCCAGCAGGAGCCAGGCGTGCTGGAACGTGCGGATGCGCGAGTCGGACCGGGGGGTCGTGGTCGTGCTCATCGGCTGGCCTCCTCGGGGGCGGGCCGGGCCGAGTCGAGCTCGCGGGCCACGGTCTCCTGCTCGCGCCTGATCTGCAGGCGCCGGACGATCTCGTAGGCCACGACGACCGCGAGGACGACGACGCCCTGGGTGATCGAGATGATCTCGGGCGCGACGCCGACCGACTGCAGGTCGTTGGACTGGGCGGACAGGAACGCGAACAGCAGCGAGCCCACCATGATCCCGACCGAGCGGTTGCGGCCGAGCAGCGCGACGGCGAGGCCGGTGAAGCCGAGCCCGCTCTGGAAGTTCTCGGGGATGCCGAACTTGTGCACCGAGCCGAAGAACGCGGGCATCCAGACCAGGCCGGCGACGCCGCCCGACAGCGCCATCGCGATCAGCGTCATCTTCTTGGCGTCGACGCCGCTCGCGGCGGCCGCCGTCGACGAGGTGCCGGTGGCGCGGAGGTCGAAGCCGAAGCGGGTGTGGTTGATGAGCAGCCAGTAGCCGATGGCGACGAGCACGGCGATGATCGCCAGCGCCCACACCTGGTAGGGGCCGTCCACGACCTGGAACCCGACGGGCTGCTGGTTCAGCTCGAGCGGGTTGGTGGTGAACGTGTAGCCGCTGGAGACGCCGTAGCGGTTGACCAGGTAGCCGGCGAGGGTGAGGGCGACGTAGTTGAGCATGATCGCCGAGATCACCTCGCTGACGCCGCGGCCGACCAGCAGGAAGCCGCCGATGCTCGCCCACGCGGCGCCGGCGACGACCGCCACGACGAGGGTGGCCGGGATGACGGCGGGCCCGGAGATCAGGCCGGACCCGGCGAAGAACGCGCCCGCGCAGCTGCCGGCGATGTACTGGCCCTCGACGCCGATGTTGAACAGGTTCATCCGGAACGCGATGGCCGCGGCGAACGCGGAGATCGCGATCATCGCGGTCTGGTTGACGATCGTCACCGACACGCGAGGGATGGGCACCGAGAGGATCGTGGAGTAGAACTGGCCGGCCGAGCCGCCGGTGACGGCGATGACCAGGCCGGTGACGACCATCGCGAGCACCACCGCGACGACCGCGGGCAGCAGCGAGAACAGGACGCGACGCGCGACGTTCATGCGGCCTCGCCTCCACCGGTCATCGCCGAGCCGAGCTCCTGCGCGGTGACCTTGCGGGGGTCGAACCGGCCGACGAGCCGGCCGCGCAGGATCACCTCGATGCGGTCGGACAGGCCGATCAGCTCGTCCAGGTCGGCCGAGATCAGCAGCACCGCCAGGCCCTCGTGACGGGCCGTGCGGACGTGGTCCCAGATGGCGGCCTGGGCGCCGACGTCGACGCCGCGCGTGGGGTGTGCGGCGATGAGCAGGACCGGGTCGCCCGACATCTCGCGTCCGACGATCAGCTTCTGCTGGTTGCCGCCCGACAGCGCGCGGGCGGTGGTGTCGATGGACGGCGTGCGCACGTCGTAGGAGTCGACGATGCGCTGGGTGTCGCGGCGGGCACCCTTGCGGTCGACGAACAGGCCGCGGACGTTGGGCTTGCGGGTCTGGTGGCCGAGGATGCGGTTCTCCCACAGCGGGGAGTCGAGCAGCAGCCCGTGGCGGTGACGGTCCTCGGGGACGTACCCGACGCCGGCCTCGCGCACGCGGCGGTTGCTCCAGCCGGTGATGTCCTCGGTGCCGAGGTGGATCGTGCCGCCGCTCAGGGTGCGCATGCCCATGACGGCCTCGACCAGCTCGGCCTGGCCGTTGCCCTCGACGCCGGCGATGCCGAGCACCTCGCCCCGGTGGATCTCGAGGTCGATCTCCTGCAGCACGGCGCGTCCGTCGGAGGCGAAGACGCTGACGTTCCGCATGCTCAGCTGGACGACGTCGGTGACGGTGGACTCGGTGGTGGCCGGGCTCGGCAGCTCCTCGCCGATCATCAGCTCGGCGAGCTGGAGGCGGGTGGCCGTGGCCGGGTCGGCGGTTCCGACGGTGGTGCCGCGGCGCATCACCGTGATGTCGTCGGAGATCGCCAGCACCTCGTCGAGCTTGTGCGAGATGAACAGCACCGAGTTGCCGGCCGCGACGAGCACCCGCAGGTTCTCGAACAGGGCGTCCACCTCCTGCGGGACCAGCACGGCGGTGGGCTCGTCGAGGATGATGATGCGGGCCCCGCGGTAGAGGACCTTGAGGATCTCGATGCGCTGACGGGCCGCGACGCCGAGCGTCTCGACGAGCACGTCGGGGTCGAGCCCGAAGCCGAACTGCTCGGAGATCTCGCGGATCCTCCGGCGGGCTCCGCCTCCGATGCCGTGCAGCTTCTCGGCGCCGAGCACGACGTTCTCGAGGACGGTGAGGTTGTCGGCCAGCATGAAGTGCTGGAAGACCATGCCGATGCCGCGCGCGATCGCGTCGGTGGGCGAGGAGAAGGTGACCGTCTCGCCGTCGACGGTGATGGTGCCGTCGTCGGGCGCCTGGACGCCGTAGAGGATCTTCATCAGCGTCGACTTGCCCGCGCCGTTCTCGCCGATCAGGGCGTGGACGGTGCCCGGCCGGATCGTGACGTCGACGTCGTGGTTGGCCACGACGCCCGGGAACCTCTTGCCGATGCCGCTGAGGACGACGGCGGCCGTCTCGGGTGGTGCCACGAGCTCTCCCTGGTACGAACGGTGCGGATCATGACCGACGATGCATCATGACGGACGCTGCATCATGACGGACGCTGCATCATGACGAACCCGGGGCCGTCGGTGCGACGGCCCCGGGTTCGGGTCTCACGAGCGGCCGGTGGTCACGGCTTGTCGGGCACCGTGACGTCGCCGTCGACGATCTGCTTCTTGTAGCCCTCGAGCTTGCTGATCGTGTCCTCGGTCAGCAGGTCGCCGGAGGTGGAGTAGCCCACGCCGTCGGCCTTGAGGTCGAACGTCGTGTAGCCGGTCTGGGGCTTGCCGTCGGCCACCGAGGCGATGAAGTCCTTGGTCGCGACGTCGACGCGCTTGAGCATCGAGGTCATGATGTGGGGCTTCTGGTCGGCGCTGGCGCTCTGCCACTGGTCGGAGTCGACGCCGATGGCGAACTTGTCGGCCTGCGTCGCGGCGTCGAAGACGCCCGCGCCCGAGGCGCCGGCGGCGTGGTAGACGACGTCGGCGCCGCCCTCGTACATCGCGGTGGCCGCGGCCTGGCCGTCGTCGGGGGCGTTGAAGCCGCTGACGTCGGTCTCCTCGAGGTACGTGACGTCGATCTTGACGTCCGGCTTGGCGGCCTTGGCGCCCGCCTCGTAGCCGGCCTGGAACTTCTGGATCAGCGCGTTGTTGACGCCGCCCACGAACCCGATCTGGCCGGACTCGGACTGCAGCGCGGCGGCGGCGCCGACCAGGTAGGAGCCCTGCTCCTCGGCGAACGTCAGGTAGGCGACGTTCTCGTTCTCGGTGTCGTCGGGGTCGAAGCCGTCGATGATCGCGAAGTTCACGTCCGGGTAGTCCGGCGCGACCGCGTTGACCGACTCGCTGTAGGCGAAGCCGACGCCCACGACGACGTTGTAGCCGTCGTCGGCGAACCCGCGCAGGCGGTTCTCGCGGGTGGCCTCGTCCTCGTCGGTCGACGCCTCGCCCTCGGTGGACTCGAAGTCCGAGGCCTGCTTGGCCTCCTGGAGGCCCTTGTAGGCGGCGTCGTTGAACGACTTGTCGCCGCGGCCGCCGACGTCGTAGGCGAGGGCGACCTTGAGGTCGCCGCTGCCGCCCGAGGAGGCCTCGGCCGACGCGTCGTCCGAGCCGCTGTCGGCATTGGTCCCGCAGCCCGCGAGGAGCAGCGCCGAAGCGGTGATCCCGGCGGCGGCGAAGGTGCTGAGTCGACGCAACGTAGCTCCCTGGAGTGCGTGGTGTGGTGGGTCCGGGAACGTCCCCGGCGACCCAGACTCTAGACGCTGGATGTTTCGCACCGGGGTCGCGAACGGACTCGATACGAGACTGTGACCTCGCGCCGCGGCCGCGTCAGGGACGCGAGACGAGCGCCGCGGTGGCCAGCACCTTGGCCCCGATGGCGACGGCGCGCTCGTCGACCCGCAGGTTGCCCTGGTGGAGGTCGTACGTGGGCCCGTCGGGCGTGCGGGTGCCGAGGCGTCCCATCGCTCCGGGCACGGACTCGACGTACCAGGCGAAGTCCTCCCCGCCGAGGCTCTGCGACGTCGGTGCGACAGCGCTCGGGCCGATCGCGGCGGTGACGGCCTCGCGCAGCAGCTGGGTGGACGCGGCCTCGTTGACGACGGGCGGCACCCCGCGGACGTACGTGACGTCGGCGCTGACGCCGTAGGGCGCGATGATGTCGGCGATCAGGCCGCGCACCAGGTGCTCGGCCTCGTGCCAGGCACTGGCGTCGAGCATGCGCAGCGTCCCGGAGATCTCGCCGGTGGACGGGATGACGTTGGGCACGCTGCCGGCGTGGACGCTCCCCCAGACCATGCTGGCGCCGGCCCGGGGGTCCAGGCGGCGCGACAGCGCGCCGGGCAGCTCGGTGACGAGCGTCGCCAGGGCATAGGTGAGGTCCTGGGTGAGGTGCGGACGCGACGTGTGCCCGCCCCGGCCGTTCAGCACCACCCGGATCTTGTCGGACGCACCCGTGATCGCGCCCTCGCGCAGGCCCACCTGGCCGACGTCGAGAGACGGGTCGCAGTGCAGCGCGAAGATGCGCGAGACGCCGCGCAGGATGCCGCCGGCGATCAGCTTGAGCGCCCCGCCGGGCATGATCTCCTCGGCGGGCTGGAAGACCAGCCGCACCCGCACCGGCAGCGGCGTCACCCGGTCGACCTCGGCCAGCGCGGTGGCCGCGCCGACCAGGGCGGCGACGTGGACGTCGTGGCCGCAGGCGTGCGCCGCCCCGGCCACCGTGGACCGCCAGGGGTCGGTGGTGGTGTCGTCGACGGGCAGCGCGTCGAGGTCGGCGCGCAGCGCGACGAGCGGACCGTGGCCGCTGCCCACCTCGGCCACCAGGCCGGTGCCGTCCAGGCGCTCGTGCGGCACCCGGCCCTTGTCGAGCCACGCCGACACGAGGTCGGTGGTGCGCTCCTCCTGCCACGACAGCTCGGGGTGCGCGTGCACCGTGCGCCGCAGCTCCAGCAGGTCGGGCGTCAGCGCGTCGACCGCGGTGGCGAGGTCGTACGAGCTGGCGTCGGGCATCACGTCAGGCTAGATGCCCTCAGCCCTCGCCGCGCGCGAGGGCCCCGAGGAGGTCCTTGTTCAGCCGCGAGATGGTGTGCAGCGGGATGCCCTTGGGGCACGCCGCGGTGCACTCGCCGATCTGGGTGCAGCCGCCGAAGCCCTCGGCATCGTGCTGGTCGACCATGCCGATCACGCGGCTGTCGCGCTCGGGCTGGCCCTGGGGCAGCAGTCCGAGGTGCGTGATCTTGGCGGCGGTGAACAGCATCGCCGAGCCGTTGGGGCACGCCGCGACGCAGGCGCCGCACCCGATGCAAGTGGCGGCGTCGAACGCGTGGTCGGCGTCCTTCTTGGGCACCGGGGTGGCGTGCGCGTCGGGCGCGGTGCCCGTGGGGGCGCTGACGAAGCCGCCGGCCTGGATGATGCGGTCGAACGAGCTGCGGTCGACCACGAGGTCCTTGACCACCGGGAACGAGCCCGAGCGCCACGGCTCGACGTCGATCGTGTCGCCGTCGGTGAAGCTGCGCATGTGCAGCTGGCACGTGGTGGTGACCTCGGGGCCGTGCGCGATGCCGTTGATCACCACGCCGCACGAGCCGCAGATGCCCTCACGGCAGTCGTGGTCGAACGCCACCGGCTCCTCGCCCCGGACGCTGAGGTCCTCGTTGAGGACGTCCAGCATCTCCAGGAACGACATGTCCTCGGACACGTCGTCGAGCTGGTAGTCGACCATCTGGCCGTCGGTCTCGTTGTTCTTCTGGCGCCATACCCGCAGGTTGATCTTCACTTGTAGCTCCGCTGCTTCAGCTCGACGTAGTTGTAGACCAGGTCTTCCTTGTGCAGGACCGGACCGGCGTCCCCGTGCTCCCAGGCCGCGACGTAGGCGAACTCGTCGTCGTGGCGCAGGGCCTCGCCGTCCTCGGTCTGGCTCTCGGCGCGGAAGTGGCCGCCGCACGACTCCTGCCGGTGCAGGGCGTCGATGCACATGAGCTCCCCGAGCTCGAGGAAGTCGGCCACGCGGCCGGCCTTCTCCAGGCTCTGGTTGAGCTCCATGCCCTCACCGGTGACCAGCACGTCCTCCCAGAACTCCTTCTTGAGCTCCCGGATCCGGCTGATCGCCTTGCGCAGGCCCTCCTCGCTGCGCTCCATGCCGCAGTAGTCCCACATCACGTGGCCGAGCTCCTTGTGGAAGGAGTCGACCGTGCGGGTGCCCTTGATGGAGAGCAGTCGCTCGATGCGCAACTCGACCTGCTCGCGCGCCTCGAGGACGGCGGGGTCGGACTCGTCCACCTTCGTGAACGGGCCGTCGGCGAGGTAGTCGTTGATCGTGTTGGGCAGGACGAAGTACCCGTCGGCCAGGCCCTGCATCAGCGCGGACGCGCCGAGGCGGTTGGCGCCGTGGTCGGAGAAGTTCGCCTCGCCGGTCACGAACAGGCCCGGGATCGAGCTCTGCAGGTCGTAGTCGACCCACAGGCCGCCCATCGTGTAGTGCACGGCCGGGTAGATGCGCATCGGCACCTCGTACGGGTTCTCACCCGTGATCCGCTCGTACATGTCGAAGAGGTTGCCGTACTTGGCCTCGACGGCCGGGCGTCCCATCCGGTCGATCGCGTCGGCGAAGTCGAGGTAGACGCCGAGCCCGCCGGGGCCGACGCCGCGCTTCTCGTCGCACACGTTCTTGGCCGCACGCGACGCGATGTCGCGCGGCACCAGGTTGCCGAAGGCCGGGTAGATGCGCTCGAGGTAGTAGTCGCGCTCGTCCTCGGGGATCTCGCGGGGGTCGCGGTCGTCCTCGTGGGCCTTGGGCACCCAGATCCGGCCGTCGTTGCGCAGCGACTCGCTCATCAGCGTCAGCTTGGACTGGTAGTCGCCGCTGACGGGGATGCAGGTCGGGTGGATCTGCGTGTAGCAGGGGTTCGCGAAGTAGGCGCCCTTCTTGTGCGCGCGCCAGGTGGCCGTGACGTTGCAGCCCATCGCGTTGGTCGACAGGTAGAACACGTTGCCGTAGCCGCCGCTGGCGAGCACGACGGCGTCGGCCAGGTGGGTGGAGATCTCGCCGGTCTTGAGGTCGCGGACGACGACGCCGCGCGCCTTGCCGTCGACGACGACGACCTCGAGCATCTCGTGCCGGGTGTGCATCTTGACCGCGCCGGCGGCGATCTGGCGCTCCAGCGCCTGGTAGGCGCCGATCAGCAGCTGCTGGCCGGTCTGGCCGCGCGCGTAGAACGTGCGGGACACCTGGACGCCGCCGAAGGAGCGGTTGTCGAGCAGGCCGCCGTACTCGCGGGCGAACGGGACGCCCTGCGCGACGCACTGGTCGATGATCTCGACGCTGGTCTGCGCGAGGCGGTAGACGTTGGACTCGCGCGAGCGGTAGTCGCCGCCCTTGACGGTGTCGTAGAACAGCCGGTAGATCGAGTCGCCGTCGTTGCGGTAGTTCTTGGCGGCGTTGATGCCACCCTGCGCGGCGATGGAGTGCGCGCGGCGCGGGCTGTCCTGGTAGCAGAAGCTGGTGACGTGGTAGCCGGCCTCGCCGAGCGTGGCGGCGGCCGAGGCGCCGGCCAGACCGGTGCCCACGATGATCACCGAGAGCTTGCGGCGGTTGGCCGGGTTGACCAGCTTGGCGTCGAAGCGCCGCTGGTCCCACATCTGGGAGATGTCGTCGACCGTGGGCGCCTTGGCGTCGGCGATCGGCGCACCCTCGGTGAAGAACTCGTCGATTCCTGAGCTCTGAGTCATGTCAGCTCCCGTAGCCGAAGAGGGCGATGGACAGCGGCGGCACGAGGAAGCCGCCGGCGATGACGACGGCGAGCACCGTCGCGAAGATGTTGAGGTGACGGCGACGCTTGGTGCTCGTGTTGGCGCCGAGCGTGGCGAAGGCGCTCCACAGGCCGTGGCGCAGGTGGAAGCCGACGGCGAGGATCGCGACGACGTAGGCGAGCGTCACGTACCAGATCGAGAAGCTGTTCACCATCGCCTGGAACTTGCTGTCGGTGTCGCCGCCCGGGTGCAGCACGCCCGCGGTGAAGTGCAGGACGTGGAAGACGATGAACGCCAGGATGATGATGCCGCCCCAGCGCAGGGTGAACGAGGCGTAGGAGCGCTGGACGCCCCGACGGTTCTGGTTCGAGTGGTAGCGGTTGGCTCCCCGGCGTGCGCTGGCCGTGCGGGCCCGGCGCCAGAGCGCGACGGCCGAGTAGGCGTGCGCGAGCACGGCGCTCAGCAGGACGACGCGCAGGATCCACAGCGCGCCGCCGTGCGGCAGGTAGGGGTACGCGATGTTCCGCAGGCCCTCGAGGTAGGAGTCGAAGCGCTCCTGGCCCTGGAAGAACTTGAGGTTGCCGTACATGTGGATCAGCAGGTACCCGACCATGATCAGTCCGGAGACTGCCATCAGGGCCTTCAGCGCCACCGTCGAGCGGCTCGCCTGCGCGCGGGGGGAGAGTGTCTTGGTCGCCACCTGCTCACAGTAGGTCGGTTGCGACGGATCCGCTAAGTCATAGTGAGGTGTGCTTTCATAGCCGTTGGCTATCGTCGGGATAGGCTCGTGTCATGGCGCTGCAGATCCACCAGCTGACGTACTTCGTGGCCGTCGCCCGCACCCGCCACTTCACGCAGGCCGCCGAGCTCTCGGGGGTCTCCCAGCCCAGCCTGTCCAAGCAGGTGCGGGTGCTCGAGAACACCCTCGGCGCGCGGCTGTTCGACCGCGTCCGCGGCGCCGTGACGCTGACCGCCGCCGGCGAGGCCCTGCTCCCGCTGGCCCAGCGGATCCTGATCGACGTCGAGGCCGCCCAGCGTGCCGTCGCCGAGGTCTCGGACATGCGACGCGGGCTGCTGCGGCTCGGCGGCACGCCGTCGCTGTGCGCCGGCCTGCTCGCGGGAGCGCTCGCGCGGTTCCACGCCGAGTACCCCGGCATCGACCTGCAGGTGCGCGAGGGCGGGTCGCGCGACCTCGTCGACGCACTGCACCGTGGCGAGCTGGACCTCGCGCTGATGATCGACTCGCCCCGGGGCGCCGACCCCGACCTCAGCCTGACGCCCCTGCTGCGCGAGAGCCTGCTGCTGGCCAGCCCCGCCGACGCCCCTCCCCCGACCGACCAGCCGCGGATGCCCGTCTCGGACCTGCGCGGCCGTCCGCTGGTGATGTTCCGCGAGGGCTACGACCTCCGCGAGCGCACCCGGGCGGCGTGCCTGGCCGCGGGGTTCGAGCCGACCCTCGCCATCGAGGGCGGCGAGATGGACGCCGTGCTGCAGTTCGTCGAGGCCGGCATCGGCCTGGCCGTGGTGCCCAGCATGGTGCTGCGCACCCGTCCGACCCTGCGCGGCACCCCGCTCGAGCACCCCCGTCTCGAGCGCACCGTCGCCCTCGCGCACCGCCGCGAGGCGAGCCTGCCCGCGTCGGCCGCCGCCTTCCAGACCGTGCTGGCCCTCCACCTCACCACCTGGGGCGCGGACGAGCTCGGGGACGACCTGCGGCTGCTGTGAGGGGCGCAGGCCTAGGGGATGGACGGGTTGTTGCCGCCGCTGACGACGACCACGACGACCTCGCCGGGACGGACGGTCACGGCGCCGGTCATCAGGGCGGCGAGCGGCGTCGCGGCACCGGGCTCGGCGAGGACGCGGCAGCGCTGCCAAAGCCAGCGGCGGGCCTCGACGATCGCGTCGTCGGGGACGGTGACGGGAGGCAGGTCCAGCTCGGTGGACACCGCGAAGGCGTAGCGGCCGACGGTGGAGGAGCCGAGGGAGTCGGCCGCGACGCCGCCGACCTCGATCTCGACGGGCTCGCCCGCGGCCCGGGCGGCGGCGAGGTTGGCGCAGCGCTCGGGCTCCACGGGGACGACGGGCACCCGGTCGCGCAGGGCCAGGGCGGTGCCGGAGAACAGGCCCCCTCCCCCGCAGGCGACGAGCACGTGGTCGGCGTCGGGCACCTGCTGGGAGATCTCCAGGCCCACCGACGCCGCGCCGCACGTGATGGACCGCTGGTCGTAGGCGTGCACCATCTCCACCGGGTGCTCGGCCTCGTAGGCCCGCGCGGCCTCGGCGGCCTGCGGGTAGTAGCCGTCGACGACGTGGGCGGTCGCGCCGTAGCCGCGGATGCGGTCGACCTTCTCCTGCGGCGACGTCGACGGGACGAACACGTCGGCCGACACGCCGACGTGGCCGGCCGCCCACGCGAGGGCCGCACCGTGGTTGCCTCCGGACGCGGTGACGACGCCTGTGGTGCCGTCGGGCAGCGACAGGACGGAGTTCAGCGCGCCGCGTGCCTTGAACGACCCGGTGTGCTGGGTCAGCTCGAGCTTCAGCACGACCCGCGCCGGGACGCCGAGCTCGTCGCCGTGGACGTCCAGGACGGGGGTGCGACGTACCTGCCCGGCCACGCGCGCCGCGGCCGACTCGAGCTCGGCGCGGGTGGGCAGCGTGGGGAGGTCGCTCACCGCCGCGTCAGCTCCTTGGCCTTCTCGCTGCGCAGCCAGGCGTAGAGCAGCGCGACCAGCGAGCCGAGGACCGCGACCGGACGCGCCAGCGTGACCAGCTGCGAGGCCGAGGGCATCGCCGCGGCGGCGGGCTCCACCCGGATGGTCGACTCGGGCTCGTGGCCGAGGGCGTAGGGCTCGGCCGCGGGCGCGGTGTCGAGCGCGGCGACGCCCCGCACGGTGTAGGCCCAGGCGGCGCCGTAGACCGTCAGGCGCGAGCAGTAGTTGATCCAGACCACGAGGGTGATGGCCAGCGCGAGGGGCGCGAACGCGGTACCGCCGACGCTGCCCAGCACGTAGACCACGAGGAACTTCAGCACCTCGAAGCCGATCGCCGACAGCAGCGCACCGCTGCGGCGTGCCGAGGCGGGCACGTGGCTGCCCCGGCCGAGGATCGAGAAGATCGCGAAGAACAGCAGCGTGCTGGCGGCCAGCCCGACGAGCGCGCCGAGCACGTAGACGACCACCTGCGCGACGACTCCGGGCGTCTGCACGACGTCGAGGATCGCGTCGGTGAACCCGCCGACGAGCGAGGTGATGGAGACCGAGACCGTGAGGATCAGGCCGATCACGACGAGGGCCAGCAGGTCGGTCGCCTTGCCCACGACGAAGTTCGGTCGCTTGGCGATCGACTGGTCGAAGGTGGTCGTCACCGACTCGCGCAGGGCCTGGATCCAGCCGAGCCCGGTGTAGAGCAGACCCACCAGCGCGACGACGCCGACCGTGGCCGCGGCCTGCGTGATCTGGTCGAGCGTGATCGACCCGTCGCCCGGCTGGTCCGAGATGATGCCGGGCAGGATCCCCTGCACGGCGGTGACCACCGTGTCGTTGGCCTGGGGGTAGATGTTCGACACCCAGCCGGCGACGGCGAACGCCATCGCGAGCAGCGGGAAGAACGACAGGAACCCGAAGTACGTGACGCCGCCGGCCAGCAGGTTGCCGCCCGAGCGCGTGTAGTGGTCGTTCATCCGCAGCACGTGGTCGAGGAACGGCGACCGCGCACGGGCCGCCTCGAGGCGCGCGGCGATCTTGGCGCCGATGCCCTGCTTCTCCTCGGTCACAGCGCGAACTCGCGGTGGGTGATCCAGCCGTCGCGCTCGTCGTGCACGTAGAGCGAGAAGGCGGTGACGTCGAAGGTGCACTCGAACTCGGCGAGCTCGTCGAACGCGCGGTCGAGCGCCTCGTCGTCGAGGTGGTGCGCGACGGTGACGTGCGGGTGGTACGGGAACTCGAGGTCGCCCTTCAGCAGCCCGGCCCGCACCGACTTGGCCAGCAGCTCGGTGGGCGAGATCCCCTCGGCCACCGCCACGAACACCACCGGTGAGATCGGGCGGAAGGTGCCCGTGCCCCGCAGGTGGATGCGGTACGGACGGTGCTCGGCCGCGGCCTCGGACAGGCGCTCGTACACGGTGTCGAGGTCGCCGTCGGTCTGCTGCGGCGGCAGCAGCGTGACGTGGGTCGGGACCGTCCGCGCGGCGGGGTCGCCGAAGGCCGCCCGGTGGCTGCGGAGCTGCTCGCCCCACGGCTCGGGGACCGGGACCGCCACGCCGATCGTCAGCATGCGCCGACCCTAGCCTGTGGTCGAGGCGCCGGCGCCCGACGGCGGCACGAACCCGACCTTGTCGAAGACGTCGGCCAGCGTCGCCGACGCGACCTCGCGCGCACGCTCGGCCCCGCGGGCCAGCAGGCGGTCGAGCTCGGCCCGGTCGTCGAGCAGCGCCAGCGTCCGTCCGCGGAAGTCGGTGACGAACTCGCCAACCACCTCGGACAGGTCGACCTTGAGGTGTCCGTACCCCTTGCCCTCGTACCTCTGCTCGAGCGCGGCGACCGTCTCGCCGGTGAGCGTCGAGTAGATCGTGAGCAGGTTCGACACGCCGGGCTTGGCGGCCGCGTCGAAGCGCACCTCGCTGCCCGAGTCGGTGACCGCCGAGCGGATCTTCTTGGCCGACACCTTGGGCTCGTCCAGCAGGTCGACGATGCCCGCAGGCGACGACGCCGACTTGCTCATCTTGGCCGTCGGGTCCTGCAGGTCGGTGATCTTCGCCGTCTCCTTGACGATGTGCGGCACGGGCACCGTGAACGCCTCACCGAAGCGGTGGTTGAACCGGCCGGCGAGGTCGCGGGTGAGCTCGAGGTGCTGACGCTGGTCCTCACCGACGGGCACCCGGTCGGCCTGGTAGAGCAGGATGTCGGCGGCCTGCAGGATCGGGTAGGTGAACAGCCCGACGGTCGAGCCCTCGGCGCCCCCCTTGGCCGACTTGTCCTTGAACTGCGTCATCCGGCTGGCCTCGCCGAAGCCGGTGATGCACCCCAGCACCCAGGCGAGCTGGGCGTGCTCGGGCACGTGGCTCTGCACGAACAGCGCACTGCGCTCGGCGTCGACGCCGGCCGCGATCAGCTGCGCCGCGGAGCGGAGCGTCCGCTCGCGCAGCAGCGCCGGGTCGTGCGGCGTCGTGATCGCGTGCAGGTCGACGACCATGTAGAACGCGTCGTGGTCGTCCTGCAGCAGGGGCCACTGCCGCAGGGCCCCCAGGTAGTTGCCGAGGTGGAACGAGTCGGCCGTCGGCTGGATGCCGGACAGGACACGAGGCTGGGAGGACGAGCGCGGCATGCGCCGATTCTGCCAGTGCCCGGACGCGCGGCTCCCGCTCCCCTCACCAGGCGACGGTGTCGCCGCGGTAGTCCAGGAACTGCAGGCCCGCCCGCCCGCGCTGGGCCGCCATCGTCGCCACCAGTCGGGGGATGCTCTCGTCGACGGTGAGGTGGGCGTCCGACCCGCCGAGGTCGGTCCGCACCCAGCCCGGCGCCATGAGCAGCAGCGTGCGCGGGTCGTCGCGGTGCCGGGCCGCGTAGCTGCGCATCAGCTGGTTGAGCGCGGACTTGCTGGCGCGGTAGACCTCGAACCCGCCGCGCTCGTTGTTCGCGACGCTGCCCTGGCCGGACGACATGACCGCGATCGTGCCGCGAGGGTCCACCAGGTCGCCGAGCGTCTCGACGACGCGCATCGGGCTGAGCGCGTTGGTGACCATCAGGTGGGTGAAGGTCTCGGTGGTGACGTCGGCGGTGGTCTCGTCGCGGTCGTTGGTCACCCCCGCGTTGACGAACAGCAGGTCGAGCCGGCGACCGCCGAGCCGCTCGCGGAGCGCCTGGACCTGCGGGGGCTCGTTGATGTCGACGGACTCGACCTCGAGCCGGCCGTCGGCGCCCTCCTCCAGCTCGTGCAGGGCGGTCCGGCCGGTGCCCCTCACGGTCGCGACCACCCGCGCCCCTCGTCGCAGGTGCTCCTGGACGATCGCGAGGCCGAGCCCGCGGGACGCGCCGACGACAAGGACCGTGAGGTCCTCGGGGGTGTCGTCCATGGGGTCTCCTCTGCCTGCGACGGTCTGCCCCACCATCGTCGGGCAGGACGTGGCACCCCGCCACCGGCCACCGCCGTCGTCCTCGTCGTCCACCGACGATCCACAGGACAGGACGTGCCCCGCTGCGCGCGCCGACCGGCAGGGACCAGACTGTGCCCGTGACCTCGACCAACGACGCCCCCGTCCGCGCCTGGGCCGCGCCCGGACGGGTCAACCTGATCGGTGAGCACCTCGACTACAACGGGGGCCCGGCGCTGCCGTTCGCGATCGACCGCACCACCCGGCTCAAGGCGCGTCCCCGCACCGACGGGCGCGTGCGCGTCTGGAGCTCCGAGGCCGAGGGGTCGGTCGAGTTCGGCGTCGACACCGAGCCGGGCCAGGTGGACGGCTGGGCGGGCTACGTCGCCGGCGTCGTGTGGGCCTGCGCGCAGGACGGCCACGTGCTCCCCGGCTACGACCTCGTGCTCGAGTCCGACGTCCCGCTCGGCGCGGGCCTGTCGTCGTCGGCCGCGCTGGAGTGCGTCGTGGCGCTCGCCGTCCGCGACCTGCAGGGCCTGGACCTGACGTCCGCGCAGGTGGCCCGGCTCGCCCAGACCGCCGAGAACGACTACGTCGGGGCCCCCACCGGCTCGATGGACCAGCTCGCGTCGGCGTGCTGCGAGGACGGCCACGCGCTGCTGGTCGACACCCGGACCGAGCCGCCGACCCTGACGAGCGTGCCCGCGGGCTGGGACGCCGACGGCCTCGCGGTCGTCGTCGTCGACACCCGCGCCGAGCACACCCACGCGAGCGGCGAGTACGCGACGCGTCGCAGCGAGTGCGAGCAGGTGGCCGAGCTCGTCGGCGTCGAGCAGCTGGCCCTGGCGCCGCCCGACGCGATCCTCAAGGTCGACGACCCGGTGCTCAAGGCACGGCTGCGCCACGTCATGACCGAGACGACGCGCACGCGCGCCGCCGTCCGGGCGCTGCGCGAGCGGCAGTGGGAGCACCTCGGCACGCTGCTCACCGCGTCGCACGTCTCGCTCCGCGACGACTACGAGGTGTCCTGCATGGAGCTCGACGTCGCCGTCGACGCCGCGCTCGAGGCCGGCGCGTTCGGCGCCCGGATGACCGGCGGCGGCTTCGGCGGCAGCGCCATCGCACTGGTCCCGCGCGAGGGCGTCGACGCGGTCGTCGCCGCCGTCGAGAAGTCGTTCGCGCACGCCGAGCTGACGGCGCCGCGCTCGTTCGTCGTCTCCCCCGGACGCGGCGCGCACGAGGTGGTCCGATGATCAGCAGGATGACCATCGCCTACCAGGGCGAGCCGGGCTCCAACTCCGACATCGTCTGCCGGCGCGAGTACCCCGACGCCGAGCCCGTCGCGTGCGCCTCGTTCGAGGACGTCTTCGCGCTCGTCGAGGGCGGCGGGGCCGACCGCGCGATGATCCCGATCGACAACTCGATCGCCGGACGCGTCGCCGACATCCACCACTTCCTGCCGACGTCGAGCCTGCACATCGTCGCCGAGCACTTCCTGCCCATCCACTTCTCGCTGATGGTGGTGCCCGGCGGCCGGCTCGAGGACGTCCGCACCGTCCACAGCCACATCCACGCGCTGGGCCAGTGCCGCAAGATCATCCGCGAGCACGACCTGCTGCCGGTCATCGGCGGCGACACCGCCGGCTCGGCCCGCGAGGTCGCCGAGTGGGCCGACCCGACGCGCGCCGCGCTCGCCACCGGGCTGGCGGCCGAGATCTACGGTCTCGACGTGCTCGCGCGCGACGTCGAGGACGAGGACCACAACACGACCCGCTTCGTCGTGCTCGCCCGCGACCCCGAGTGGGTGCCGGCGGGCCGCGGACCCACCGTCACCAGCTTCGTGTTCCGGGTGCGCAACGTGCCGGCCGCGCTCTACAAGGCGTTGGGCGGGTTCGCCACCAACAGCGTCAACATGACCAAGCTCGAGTCGTACATGGTCGAGGGCGAGTGGACGGCCACTCAGTTCCTCGCCGAGGTCGACGGGCACCCGGACGAGCGGCCGCTGGCCCTCGCGCTCGAGGAGCTCGGGTTCTTCACCACCCACGTCCGGATCCTCGGGGTGTACCCGGCCGACCCGTTCCGCCTCGACACGTGAGCATGCGCTGGCAGGACGAGGTGCCCGTCCTCACCGACGGCGTCGTCACGCTGCGCGCGCACACCGAGGACGACGTCGACCCGATGACGCAGATGTGCCAGGACGGGCAGATGGTGCGCTGGACGAGCGTCCCGCACCCCTACACCCGGGCCGACGCACAGCGCTACGTGCGCGACTTCCTGCCCGAGGGCTGGCAGCGGCAGCACCGCGGCTGGGCCGTCGAGGCGCTGGACGACGACGGCGAGCCTCGCTACGCGGGCAACCTCGACGTCCGTGGCCTGCCGGTCGCCGACGTCGGCTTCGCGCTGCACCCGTGGGCGCGCGGGCGCGGGGTCATGCACCGCGCGGTGTCGCTGGCCACGCAGTGGGCGTTCATGGACGGCGGCGTCGAGATCGTGCACTGGCGTGCGCACGTCGGCAACGTCGACTCGCTGCGCGTCGCGTGGCGTGCCGGGTTCTCGCTCGACGGCACCACCCCCGGGCTGCTGCACGAGCGCGGCCGGCTGCTCGACGCCTGGACCGGCCACCTGTCGTTCGGCGACCGTCCCGAGCCCCGCACGACCTGGTGGGACACCCCGGTCGTCGACGGCGAGCGGGGGCGGCTGCGTCCGTTCCGCGAGGACGACCTCGAGCGCGTCGTCGAGGCCACCCGCGACGACGAGACCCACCGGTTCCTTCAGGTCGTCGGCCTGCCGCGCGACCTCGCGGCGGCCCGCCGATGGCTCGACCGCAACGCGTGGGGGTCGGCCACCGGACGGTCGGTGCACTGGTGCGTCGCCGATCCCGCGAGCGACGCGTTCCTGGCCACCGTGGCCGTCACCAACGTCGGCGAGGTCGAGCCCCTGACGGGCGAGCTCGCCTACTGGGCCCACCCCGACGCGCGCGGGCGCGGCGTCGTGGGCGAGGCGGCGCGGCTGGCCCTGGCGCACGCGACCGCGCCGGACGGCATGGGGCTGCGCCGCGTCGAGCTGCTGGCCGCGGCGTCCAACCCCGGCAGCAACGCGATCGCCCGACGCCTGGGCTTCGTGCACGTGGGCACCGAGCGGGCCGCCGAGCCCCTCGCGGACGGGAGCTTCGACGACCTCGTCAGGTACGACCTGCTCGCCTGAGCGGGGGTCAGTGCGAGAGCGAGACGCGCAGGTGGTCGCGGCGCTCGATGGTCGCCGAGACCGCCAGCACCACCAGGCCGGCCGTGGCGAGGACGACCCCGACCGCGGCGGGGGCGGTGTAGCCCAGTCCGGCGGCGATCACCAGGCCGCCGAGCCAGGCACCGAGGCCGTTGGCGATGTTGAGCGCCGAGTGGTTCATCGCGGCGCCCAGCATCTCGGCCTCGCCGGCCACGAGCATCAGGCGCAGCTGGAGGAGCACCGCGAGCACCGAGGCGTTCACCGAGATGCAGAACAGCACGAGGATCGCGGTGACGGGGTGGTGGGCCGCCCCGACGAACAGACCGAGGAAGACGCCGATCGTCACCATGGCGCCGACGAGCGAGCCGAACAGCCAGCGGTCGGCGAGCCGTCCGCCGAGCGTGGTGCCGACGATGCTGCCCACGCCGAAGGCGAAGAGCACCCACGGGATGGCGCCGCGGCCGAGGCCGGTGACCTCGGTGATGGTGGGCGCGACGTAGCTGTAGACGGCGAACATGCCGCCGAACCCGACGGTGCCGATGCCGACCGTCAGCCACACCTGGGGGCGGCGCAGCGCGCCGAGCTCGCGCCTGACCGACGCGGTGGTGTCGCGACCGGCGGCCGGGACGACGGTGGCCAGGCCGATCGCGGTGACGACCGCGAGGGCCACCACGGCCCAGTAGGCCGCGCGCCACCCCAGTGCCTGGCCGAGCCAGGTGCTGGCCGGGACGCCGGCCACCTGCGCGACGGCCAGGCCGAGCATCACCGAGCTGACGGCGCGTCCGCGCTTGTCGCGGCTGACCAGGGAGGCCGCGATGAGCGACGCAACCCCGAAGTACGCGCCGTGCGGCAGGCCCGCCACGAAGCGGGCGACCATCAGGCTGCCGTACGACGGCGCGAGCGCGGTGAGCACGTTGCCGAACGCGATCGCGAGCACCAGGCCGAGCGCGAGGCCGCGGCGCGGCAGGCGCGCACCCAGCGACACGATCGGCGGCGCGCCGACCACGACCCCGGCGGCGTAGGCGGTGATGACGTGCCCCGCCTCGGGGATCGTGGCGCCGACGCCGGTGGCGATGTCGGGCAGCAGGCCCATCGTCACGAACTCCGTGGTGCCGATGACGAACCCGCCGAGGGCGAGGGCCGCGATGGCCGTCACCACCCGCACGGCGCTGTGCGGCGCCTCCGCCTGCACGTGGGTCGGGGCCTGCACCTGCCTCGTCATGGTCATAGTGACAAGTAAGGCACAGGCCCCGGAGATTGTTCCAGCTAGCGACCCGTGAGAGCCCTCACGTCAGCCGAGCCAGGCCTTCACCTTGTCGGGGTTGGCCTTGATCCACTTGTCGGCGGCGGCGTCGGCGTCCATCTTGTCCTCGGCGATGTACTTCGCCACGACGTTCTGGTCGTCGTTGGTCCACTTGAAGTTCTTGACCACCGTGTAGGCGTCGCCACCGTCCTCGGAGAAGTCCTTGGCGATGATCTTCTTGAGCGGCGTCTCGGGGTAGTCGCACTTGATCGCGGCGGGGTCGGCGTCGCAGCCCTCGGTGTAGGGCGGCAGGTCGACCTTGACCAGCGGGACCTCGGACAGGAACCACTGCGGTGCGTAGAAGTAGCCCAGCAGCGGCTTCTTGTCCTGCTCGGCCTGGCGGAACGCGGTGATGAGCGCGGCCTCGCTGCCGGCGTAGACCACCTTGTAGTCCAGGTCGTTGTTCTTGACCAGCGCCTCGTCGTTGGTGACGAAGGACGGGTCGCCGTCGAGCAGCTGGCCCTTGCCGCCGGACTCCGACGTCTTGAGCAGGTCGGCGTACTTGTTGAGGTTCTTGTAGTCCGTGATGTCGGGGTACTTCTCGGCGAGCCACGGCGGCACGTACCAGCCGATCTGACCGACGTTGCCGTTCGGCCCGCCGTCGATGGCCGTCTTGGCGCCCTCGATGTACTTCTTCTCCAGGTCGGGGTGTCCCCAGTCCTCGATGACGACGTCGACGTCCTTGCCGAAGCCCTGCCAGGCCACCTCCTCCTTGAGATTCTTGTACTCGACCTTGCAGCCCAGCTCGGACTCGATGACGCGCCCGACGACGTGGGCGGAGGCCTCGAAGCCGACCCAGGGGTTGATCGCCATGTTGACGGTGTCGGTGCAGTCGCCCCCCGACGAGTCCGAGCCGGCACTGTCGATGTCACCGCCCCCACAGGCGGCCAGGGCGAGGGCGAGGCTCGCGGCGATGGACACGGTCAGGCCGGTCCGGCGCACGTTCTTCATGCGTTCTCCTTGGTGGTGGACTCCTGCGGGTCGACCCGGGACACCCAGCCCTGGGTCATGCGGTCGAACAGGACGGCCAGGGCGGTGATGGCGATGCCCGCCGCGACGCCCTTGCCGAACAGCTCGGTCTGGGAGAACCCGGCGACCACGAGGTAGCCCAGCCCTCCCGCGCCGACGAAGCCGCCGATGACGATGACGGCGAAGACGTAGAGCAGGCCCTGGTTGGCCGCGAGCGCGACGCTCGAGCGGGCCATCGGCAGCTGCACCTGGGTGATGATCTGCATCCGGCTCGAGCCCACCGACCGCGCGGCCTCCACCGTGGTGGGGGCGACGCCCTGGATGCCGTCGCAGATCAGCTTGATCGCGATGGGCGCGCCGTAGACGACCGCGGCGACGATGGCGGTGAAGCGCGTGGGGCCGAACAGCGCCAGGGCCGGCACGAGGTACACGAACGGCGGGATCGTCTGGGCGGCGTCGAGCAGCGGCCGGAGCACGAGGTCGGTGCGGCGGCTGTTGGCCATGAGCACGCCGAGCACCAGCGAGATGACGATGACGATGACGGTCGCGGTCAGGGCGGTGGCCAGGGTGACCATCGCCTCGTGCCAGACGCCGACGCCGAGGATGACGCCGACGCAGACCAGCGCGACGACGCCCGAGCGCCACCCGGCCACCAGCAGCGGCGCGAGCACGAGCAGCACCGCCGTCGCCCACCAGGGGGTGTCGGCGACGAGGGCCTGGAACGGGTTGAGCACGGCGTTCGTGAACCCGCTCGAGATGGGCTGGGTGAGCCAGGAGCCGTTGTCGTTGGCCCAGTCGGCGACGGCCTGCGCGCCCGTCGAGACCGGGCCGCCGAGGTCCGGCGACGACGGGAACTGCGCGAGGTCGAGGTAGAGGCGCGACAGGTACACGCAGACGCCGACGACGACGAGCGCGACGAGCAGGCCGATGCGGCGCTGCCTGACCTGCTGCGCGGTGCGGACGAGCCGCGTCCGCTCCCCCGCCGCGGTGGTCGCGCGGTCGAGCAGGATGGCGAGCAGCGCCACCAGCACGCCGGCGGTGAACGCCGTGCCCACGTCGAGCGACGACAGGGCCGTGACGACCGGGACGCCCAGACCGGGCGAGTTGATGAAGGCCGCGATCGTGACCATCGACAGCGCCGCCATGATCGACTGGTTGATGCCGACGATGATGGTCCGGCGCGCCATCGGCAGCTGGACGCCCCGCAGGCGCTGGCCGCGCGAGGTGCCGAGCGACTCGGCCGCCTCGAGGGTGCCGGGAGAGACGGCGCGGATGCCCTGCGCGGTGATGCGCACGACCGGGGGCAGCGCGTAGATCAGCGTCGCGATGACCGACGGTGCGCCGCCGATGCCGAACACCAGCGTGATGGGGAGCAGGTAGACCAGCGACGGGAGCGTCTGCAGCAGGTCGAGCACCGGCGTGACGACCGCGGTGGCGCGCCGGCTGTTGCCCATCCAGAGGCCGAGCGGGATGCCGAGGACGAGCACGATCGCGACCGACACGAAGGTGACGATCAGCGTGTCGATGCTCTCCTGCCAGTAGCCGAAGGTGCCGAACGCGCCGAAGACCAGCGCGCACAGGATCGCCAGGCGCCACCCCGAGACCACCAGGACGATCCACACGGCGATCGCGATGACGCCGAGCCAGCCGATCTCGGGCACCGGACGCCCGGCGGGCGCGTCGCTCAGCCAGCCCTGGAGCGTGGTGATGACGGTGTTGAGGCCCGTCGCGAGGCCGTCGAGGACGACGAGGACGGGGTTGTCGCCGCGGGCGGCGTCGATGGTGTCGCGCAGGTCGTTGACCCAGGTGGCGAACGGCGAGAGGTCGGACCGCGCGACCGTCAGCGTCTGGCGGCCGTTGAGCACGATGCCCACGACGACCCAGGCGGCGACGAGCGCGCCGAGCGCCAGGCCGCGTCCGGGCAGGCGGCGGTCGGGGCGCGGCTCGGTCGGCGGCTGCTCCTTGCGGGCCACCGGCGCCTCCTGCTCCACCGCCGTGCTCACGCCGACACCGACTCCTCGGCGACGATGACCCGCAGGATGTCGTCGTCGGTGACCACGCCCACCATCCGGTGGCCGTCCATCACGCGGATGGGCAGGTCGGAGCCGATCACCTCGCGGGCGGCGGCCTGGACCTTGGTGTCGGCCGGGAGCATCGGGCCGGTGAGGTCGTCGCCGTCGCGCGGCGCGCGCATCACCCACTTGAGCGTGAGCACGTGCGACTTGGGGACGTCGGCCACGAAGTCGCGGACGTACTCGTCGGCCGGTGCGCCGACGACCTCGTCGGGCGTGCCGATCTGGACCACCTCGCCGTCGCGCATGATCAGGATCCGGTCGCCGAGGCGCAGCGCCTCCGACAGGTCGTGGGTGATGAAGATCATCGTCTTGTTCATCTCGTGGTGCAGGCGCACCACCTCGTTCTGCATGTCGCGCCGGATCAGCGGGTCGAGCGCCGAGAACGGCTCGTCGAACAGGAGCATCGACGGGTCGACGGCGAGCGCCCGCCCGAGGCCGACGCGCTGCTGCATGCCGCCCGACAGCTGCTCGGGGAACGACATCTCGTTGCCCGACAGGCCGACCAGGTCAACGATCTCCTGCGCGCGGGCTAGCCGCTTGGACTTGCGCTCGCCCCGGACCTCGAGCCCGTAGGCGATGTTGTCGATGACGCGGCGGTGCGGCAGCAGCCCGAAGTGCTGGAAGACCATCGCGACGTGACGGCGGCGCAGCGTGCGCAGCTTGCCGGCCGACATCCTGGCGACGTCGGCGCCGTCGATGAGCACCTCGCCCGCGGTGGGCTCGATCAGGCGCGTCAGGCAGCGCACGAGCGTGGACTTGCCCGAGCCCGACAGGCCCATCACGACGAACACCTCGCCGGGCTGCACCTCGAAGGACACGTCGCGGACGGCGGCGACGCAACCGGTCTTGTCCCGCAGCTCCTCGCGGCCGAGGGCGGCGTCGGGGCTGCCGGGGATCTGCGAGGCGCGAGGTCCGAAGACCTTCCACAGACCGTTCACGTGCAGGGCCGGGTCGGCCATCTGGTGCTCCTGTCCCGTTCGGTAAGGGTCAGTAAGCCACGTCCGACGACGCGGACGGGGCATTTCGAGGTTTCAGTTCGATGACGTTGGCCCAGGTCGTCCAGATGGTCGATGCCCGAGGCGCCGGGAGGCGTCGTCCGCCGCGGCGGTGACGAGCGCGGTGGCGCGCGCGAGCTTGGCGTCGTCGAAGCGGAACGTCGGGCCGCTCACCGACAGCGAGGCGACCACGTCGCCGTGCACGCCGCGGACGGGTGCCGCGACCGCCGTCAGCCCGTGCTCGAGCTCGTCGACGACCACGCTGTGCCCGCTCGCGCGAACGCCCGCGACCTCGCCGAGGAGCACGTCGAGGTCGGTGACCGTGGTGGGCGTGTAGGCGTGCGGCGCAGGACCCACCTCCGCGCGGACCTGGTCGTCCTCCAGGCCCGAGAGCAGGACCTTGCCGTTGGACGTCGCGTGCAGGGGGACGCGCTGGCCGACCCAGTTGTGCGGCTGCAGCGCCGAGGCGCCGGCGATCTGGTCGAGGTAGAGCGCCGCGCCGTCGTTGAGCACGGCGACGTTGACGGTCTCGCCGGTGTCGGCGGCCAGGCGCCGGGCGAACGGCCGCGCCTCCTGCACCACGTCGAGACGCGCCGTGGTGGCCGCGGCGAGCCGCAGGATGGCGACGCCGAGGCGGTACTTGCCGCGGTCGGCGGTCTGCTCGACGAGCCCGCGCGCCTCCAGCGAGGCCACCAGGCGGAACGCGGTGGACTTGTGGACGCCGAGCCGCGCGCCGATGTCGGTGACGCCCGCCTCGCCCTCGTCGGCCAGGATCTCCAAGATCGCGAGCGCACGGTCTACCGACTGGACCGGACTCGCGGTAGAGTCGGCGCCACGTTCCACGTTGTTGCTCATGACGCGACACGGTAGCACTATTCAGAACACGGGAGCCCTCGATGACCACCTACGTGCTCACCATCCGCTGCCTGGACCGGCCCGGCCTCGTGCACGCCGTCGCGGCGTTCCTCGAGGCGCGCGGGGCCGACATCGTGGAGTCCCAGCAGTTCGACGACCCGCTCGGCCACGAGTTCTACATGCGCCTGGAGTTCCGCGCCCCCGGCGAGGCCGACGGCGGCGGCGTCGAGGCGCTGCGCTCGGACTTCGGGTCGGTGGCGTCGCTGCACCAGATGACGTGGTCGCTCGTCGACTCGTCCGCACCGTGCCGCACCCTCGTCATGGTCTCGAAGTTCGGGCACTGCCTGAACGACCTGGTGTTCCGGCACAGCACCGGCGCCCTGAACGTCGAGATCCCCGCGATCGTGTCGAACCACCGCGACCACGAGCGCCTCGCACAGCTCTACGACATCCCGTTCCACCACGTGCCGGTGACGCCCGAGACCAAGCCCGAGGCCGAGGCCGAGATGCTCCGGCTGGTCGACGACCTCGACATCGACCTGGTGGTCCTCGCCCGCTACATGCAGGTGCTGTCGGACGAGACGAGCAAGCAGCTCGAGGGCCGCACGATCAACATCCACCACTCGTTCCTGCCCAGCTTCAAGGGCGCCAAGCCCTACCACCAGGCCTTCGACCGTGGCGTCAAGCTGATCGGCGCCACCGCCCACTACGTCACGTCCGACCTGGACGAGGGCCCGATCATCGAGCAGGACGTCGTGCGCGTCGACCACCGGATGACCCCCGAGCAGATGGTCCGCGCCGGCCGCGACGTCGAGGCCGTCGTCCTGTCCCGCGCCGTCGCGTGGCACGCCGAGTCCCGCCTCCTCCTCGGCCGCGGCCGGGTGGTGGTCTTCCCGTAGGCCCGGGCCAGGCCTCAGCGCCGCCCCCTCCGTCCGCGATCTGAAGACTTGTGGGGGTCAAGGAGACGCCTTAACCCCTCGAAGGCTTCAGATCGCGGACGGCAGGGACGCGCGATCAGGAAAGACGCGACGTGACCCAGTCGTGGAACAGGGCGATGTGGTGCTCGGACGGGACGAGGACGCCGCCGGCGGCGTAGGAGCGTGAGGCCATGGCGGGCTGGCAGCGCTCGCAGGCCTCGAAGTCCTGCTCGTTCACGCGGTGGAACAGCTCGACCGACGCGGACAGGTCGGCGCCGCTCTCGACGACGCTGGGCAGGTAGAGCCAGTCGACCTCGACGCGGGTGCGGTCGGCGGCCAGCGGGAACATCCGGTGGACGATGACGTGGTCGGGCACGAGGTTGACGAAGACCTGCGGCTTGATGGTGATGGCGTAGTACTTGCGGTCGCGGTCCTGGCCGATGCCCGGCAGGGTGTCGAGCCCCACCGACCCGTCCACGGTGAAGCCCTGGATCTCGTCACCGAACGCGGCGCCGTGGTCGACGAAGAACTGCGCGGCCAGGCCGTCGGCGAACTCCGGGAGCACCTCGGTGAGCTCGGGGTGGATCGTGGCGCAGTGGTAGCACTCCATGAAGTTCTCGATGATGAGCTTCCAGTTGGCCGCCACGTCGTACGAGATGCGCCTGCCGATCGCCAGCTCGGCGACGTCGTAGGCCTCGAGCTTGGACATCGCGCCGAGGCGGTCGAGGATCTCCTGCTCGACGGTGTGCTCGAACGACTCGGGCTCGTCGGCCAGGCTCACCCAGACGTAGCCGAGCCACTCCTTGACGTGGACCGTGCGCAGGCCGTACTCCTCGCGCCCCACGTCGGGCATGGACGTGAGGTTGGGCGCGGCGATCAGCTTGCCGTCGAAGTCGTAGGTCCAGGCGTGGTACGGGCACTGGAACGAGCGGCGCGCCTGCCCGGCGTCCTCGGTGCACAGCTGCGCCCCGCGGTGGCGGCACACGTTGTAGAAGCCGCGCAGCTCGCCGCGGCGCGACCGGGTGAGCAGGATCGACTCGCGACCGACCTGCACGGTGCGGAACGAGCCGGGCGACGGCAGGTCGCTGACGTGGACCGCGCAGAACCACATCTGCTCGAAGATGCGCTCGCACTCGGCGTCGAACACGGCCGGGTCGACGTAGGCGCGGCCACCGAGGGTGCGCAGCAGGGACTCGCTGACGCGGTTGGCCGGGCCTGCGTCGGGGGTCGCGGTCACGCGGCGGCTCCGGTGAGGTCGTGGCTGAGGCTGCGGCGCCAGCGGCCGAACTGCTTGGGCTGGTTCATGCCGAGGACGGCGACGGGCTTGCCGTGGCGCCAGTAGACGGCGAGGAGGTCGGCGTCGTCGACGCTGCCGGCCTCGAAGGTGACGGACTCGTCGCCCACGCGGCGTCCGGCGAACTGCAGGCGCACGCCGTACTGGTCGGACCAGAAGTACGGCGCGCCGAGCGTGGCGGGCGCGGCGGGGTCGTAGCCGTTGAGCAGGGCGTCGACGGTGATGCGCGGGCGGTCGCGCGAGTCGGTCCAGTGCTCGACGCGGTGGTGGTGGCCACGGGCGGGGTCGTACCAGGCCGAGCAGTCGCCGACGCCGAACACGTTGGCGGCCGCGGTGGCGCCGACCTGGTTGCACAGCAGGCCGCGGGTGACGTCGAGGCCAGTGTCGGCCAGCCAGCCGACGGCGGGCACGGCGCCGATGCCGGCGACGACGACGTCGGCGGGCAGCGTGCGTCCGTCGGCGAGCTCGACGCCGGTGACGCGCGTGCTGCCGAGCAGTCGCTCGACGGGCGTGCCGCAGTGCAGGGGAACGCCGTGACGGGCGTGCAGACCGGCGACGGCGTTGCCGAGCAGCTCGCCCAGCGGGCCGGCGAGCGGCGTGGCCGCGGCCTCGACGACCGTGACGTCCATGCCCAGCGCACGGGCCGTGGAGGCGATCTCGGCTCCGACGAAGCCGGCGCCGATGACGCAGAGCCTGGCGCCCGGCTGCATGTCGTCGCGCAGGGCGACGGCGTCGTCGATGGTGCGCAGCGTGTGGACGCCGCTCAGGGCCGTGGGCAGGCGGCGCGCGGACGAGCCGGTGGCGACGATGACGGCGTCACCGGTGATCCAGCGGCCGTCGGACAGCGTCACGGTGGTGGTGCCGGGGTCGAGCGCGACCGCGCGGGTGCCGAGGACCCACTCGACGCGGAGGTCCTCCTCGTCGGCCTCGAGCGCGAGGTCGGCCTCCGTGGTGCGTCCGGCCAGGAAGTCCTTGGACAGCGGCGGGCGGTCGTAGGGACGCTTGAGCTCGTCGCCGACGACGACGATGTCGCCGTCGAAGCCACCCCGGCGCAGCGCGCGGGCGCTGGCGTGGCCGGCGAGCGAGGCGCCGACGATGATGACGGTGCGGATGCGCGTGCCCATCAGGCCACCACCTCGACGCCGGGAGGCAGGTTGGGGGTCTCGGTGGACAGGGTCACCCAGACCTCGCCGTCGGTGACGACGACCTCGTGGGTGCGGACGGGGCGCTTGGCCGGCGGCTCGTCGACCAGGCCGGTGCGCAGGTCGAACTTGGAGGCGTGCAGCGGGCACTCGACCCAGCAGTCCTCCAGCCACCCGTCGGCCAGGGACGCGTCCTGGTGGGTGCAGGTGTCGTCGAGGGCGAAGAAGTCGTCGTCCTCGGTGCGGAACACCGCAATGGGCGGCGAGACCTGCGTGATGCGCAGACCCTCGCCCGGGGGGACGTCGTCGACGGAGCAGACGTGGAGCATCTGGTCGATCCCTCAATCGTGCCGGCACCCTGACCGGGGGTGCGTGTACCTGAAGGGTGGGGCCCGCGCCCGCGCGAAGTCAATGACGTCACGGCGTGTTTTGGCCATGGAACTCAGAATTTTCATCGTGTTCACAGATCGCCGGTGTCACCCGTGTTTGCAGGCGACGACGCCGATCTCGAAGCCGGACCCTACCCTCAGTCGATGGAAGTGTGGTTCCATGACGTGGAACTCTTGACCAGGACCGACTCGGGAGGAACCGGATGTCAGGACATGAGTGAGACGACGGGCACCCAGGCGCTGGACCGGGCCGTCGCGCTGCTGCGCCTCGTGGTGGGTGCGGAGAAGGCCCCGACGTACACCGAGCTGGTCCGCGAGGCCGACCTCGCGCGCTCCACGACGTCGCGCCTGCTCAACGCGCTGGAGCGCGGCGGGCTGCTCGAGCGCGACCGTGACGGCGGCTACCGGGGCGGGCCGCTGTTCGCCGAGTACGCCCAGCGGTTCGACCGCGTCGGCGGACTCGTCGCCATGGCGCACCCGGTGCTGGAGGACGTCGCCGAGCAGACCGGCGAGACGGTCAACCTCGCGGTGCCGCGCCACGACGAGGTGCAGCACGTCGCCCAGATCGACAGCCGCTACGTCGTCGGCGCCGCCAACTGGCTGAGCGTCGACGTGCCCGGCCACTGCTCGGCCCTGGGCAAGGTGCTCTACGCGTGGGGCGCGCTGCGGGTGCCGCGCGGCCACCTCGAGCGACGCACCGAGCACACCGTCCCGACGCGGGCCGCCCTCGAGCGCGAGCTGGAGAAGATCCGGCAGAAGGGGTTCTCCGAGACGCAGGGCGAGCTCGAGCCGGGCCTCGACGCGATCGCCGCCCCCGTCCGCGGGCCCGAGGGGCACGTCATCGCGGCCATCGGCGTCTCGGGACCGACGTTCCGCATCGGCGACCACAAGCGCGACATCGCCGAGCTCCTCGTCCGCGAGAGCACCCGGCTCACCAAGGTGATCGAGCGTCGGGCGCGCGCGTGACCGCCCCCCGCATCGGCACGGACGAGCGCCGCGCCCGCATCGGTCGCCGGCACGCGCTGGCACCGTCGACGCGCGTCGACCGGCCGGTGGAGACCGCGCGCGCCGTCGTCGCCCTGCACGGCACCGACCCCGCGTCGACGTTCCTCTCGGCCTGCGCGCGCATGGTCGAGCCCGACCTCGCGGCGGTCGACCGGGCGCTGCACGACCCGGTCCCGGCCGACGACGCCCTGCTGCGGGTGCTGGCGATGCGCCGCACGGTGTTCGCGGTGCCGGCCGACCTCGTCGACGACGCCCACGCGGGTGCGTCCGACGTCGTCGCCAGGGAGCAGCGCCGCCTGCTGCTCAAGATGCTCGTGGAGTCGGGCGTCACCGACGACCCCGAGCCCTGGCTGCGCGGGGCCGAGGACGCGGCGATCGCCGCCATCGGCGACGCCGAGGTGACCAGTGCCGACCTCGTCGCCGCCGACGAGCGGCTGGCGACCTACGTGCTGGTCGGCGCGGGGCGTGCGGACGCCACGCAGGTACGGGTCGCCAGCCGGGTGCTGACGATGCTCTCGGCCGAGGGTCGCGTGATGCGGGCCCGCCCCCGCGGCGGGTGGACGTCCACGCAGTTCCGCTGGGCGCTCCCCCGCCTCGACGCCGGACCGGAGCGGACGGCCGACGAGGGCGCCGCCGAGCTGGCGCGCCGCTGGCTCCATGTGTTCGGGCCGGCGACGCTCGACGACCTGCAGTGGTGGGGCGGCTGGACCAAGACGCGGACACGTGCCGCGCTCGCCGCCGTCGAGGCGGTCGACGTCGACCTCGACGGCGCACCCGGGCTCGCGCTGCCGGGCGACCTCGACCCGGTGGAGCCCGTCGAGCCGTGGGTGGCGCTGCTCCCCGCGCTCGACCCCACCACGATGGGCTGGAAGCGACGCGAGCACTACCTCGGCGACCACGGCCCCCGGCTCTTCGACACCACCGGCAACGCCGGCCCCACCATCTGGGCCGACGGCAGGATCGTCGGCGGCTGGGCCCACCGCGACGACGGCGAGGTCGCCACCATGCTGCTCGAGGACGTCGGCTCCGAGACGTCGGCCGCCGTCGACGCCGAGGCCGCCCGGCTCCAGGCCCTCCTCGGCGACGTCCGCCTCAAGGCCCGCGCCCGCCGCTGGACCCCGCTCGAGAAGGAGCTCCGCGCGTAGGTGCACCCCCGAGGCGTCGCCGAGATACGGGTTCTGCACCACCGCGAGGTCGATCCTGGTGCAGAACCCGTATCTCGCGCACTAGCGTGCGGGTCCATGGGACAGAGGTCGCGGGAGGACGAGCTCGCGCTCGCCGATCCGGCGGACGGGGTGGGGCTGGGCGTGGACGGTGCCGTCTGCCTGACGACGCCCGCGGGGCCGCGGGTGCTCGTCGCGCCGCCCATGGGTGGCGGGATGGAGGCGGCGCTCAGCGGTGTGCTGACCGACGTCGACGGCTACCTCGGGGTGGGTGGCGTCGTCGTGTGGCTGCCTGCCGGAGTGACGCTCGTGAGCGACGACCCGCTCGTCCTGCGGGTGCTCGACGGACGCGAGGTGGGGCTCGGCGACGCGGTCACCGGCGGGGGCGGTCACACGGACCGCACGCTGAAGGAGCTCGGCATCGACCCGGGCGACGACACCACGACGCTCGACGTGTTCCTCGCCTACGTGGTGCGGTAGCCGCCGGCGACCTGGGACGACAGCCACCGCTGCAGGTCGACGGCGAGGGCGACGGGGGCGTCGAGCTGGACGAGGTGGCCGGCGCCGGGGATGGTCGTGAGGGTCGAGCCGGGGATGGTCTCGGCGAGGGTGAAGGCGCGGTCGAGAGGGATCCAGGCGTCCTCCTCGCCCCACACGACGTGGACGGGGAGGTCGAGCTCGCCGTACCGGTCCTGGACGCGGTCGGTGAACCGCTCGTCGGCCTGCGCCACCTGGCGGTAGAACGCCGCCTGCCCGCGCTCCCCCGTCCAGGGGTCGACCAGGGCGGCGAGCTCGTCGGGACGCAGCCCGCGGTGGCTCGCGCCGGCGACGTACGCCTCGAGCGCGCCTCGGTGGACGGCCGGTGGCTGCGCGGCGAGCACGTCGGCGTGGTCCTGCACGAGGCGGAAGTAGTCCGACCCCCACGGCCGCAGCGCCACCACGTCCACCAGGCACAGCGACGCGTAGGCGGCGCCGTGCAGGAGCGTCGCGCGCAGCGCCACCGCGCCGCCGACGTCGTGGGCGACCACGTGCGGACGCTCCAGCCCCAGGTGGTCGAGCAGCGCGGTGAGGCACTCGCCCTGGGTGCCGAGGTCGACGTCGTGCGCCGGGTCCATCGACGACTGGCCGTACCCGGGCATGTCCCACAGGTGCACGGTGAAGTCGGCGGCGAGCGCCCGCGCGTACGGCGGCCACAGCCACGACGACCACGGGGTGCCGTGGCACATCACGACCGGCGGGCCCGCGCCCAGCCGGTCCCACCGGACCTCGCGTCCCCGCCAGTCGAACGTCTGCGTCAGCTGCACGCCACTACAGATACTCCACGGCGGCGTCGCGGAGCCAGGCCGCCAGGTGACGGGCGAAGGACGCGCGCACGTGGACGCGCAGGGCGTCCTCGTCCGTGCGGCCGATCGACACCTGGGTCTGCGCGAGCATGCCCTGCACGCACCCGCCGACGGGCACCACGCGCGGGTCGAGGTCGAGCGAGCAGCCGTGCGCGAGGACGGCACGCGCGTCGGCGCCCGTCAGCACGAACACCGTCCGCAGCGACGACACGTCGACGACGCTGCAGCCCGGGTGCTCCGCCCGCAGCGACGCGGCCAGCGGCGACTCGAGCGCGACGACGCCGGCGTCCGGGGCGTCGACGAGCCACCACCGCGGCCCCAGCTGCCAGGTGTGCGCACCGTCGACGACGGGCGCCACGTCGGCGCCGCGGACGTCGACGAGCGTGCGGAACGGCTCGTCGACGATCCTCGGCGCCGGGCCGTGGACGTCGAGCCGCTCCCCGCCGAGCGGGCCCTCTCGCAGCGCCAGCGCCTCAGCCGTCACGTCGGGCTCCTTCGGGGTCGTAGGGCACGGGCTCGGTGACGCGGACGCGCACCGGCACGCGGAGGTCGACGGCGTCGAGCTCCTCGCCGAGTCGGTCGCGGCCGCCGTCGAGCAGCGCGAGCGCGAACGGGGTGCCGAGCGCCACCGACGCGTACGCCGACGTCACGTGGCCGTGCATCGGGACGGGCACCGCGGCCAGGTCGGCGCCGGCGTCGACGAGCTGGGAGCCCTCGGCGATGGCCGTCGAGCCGTCGACGGGCACGAGCCCGACGAGGTGGCGGCGGTCGGGCCGGTTGGCCTCGTCGCGGACGAGCGAGCGCGCGCCGACGAAGTCGCGTCCCTCGCGGACCTTCTTGGGCGAGATCGCCCAGGCCATGCCGAGGTCGACGGGCGTCACGGTGCCGTCGGTGTCCTGGCCGACGATCGGGTAGCCCTTCTCGGCGCGCAGGACGTGCATGGTCTCGGTGCCGTACGGCGTGACGCCGCCCGCCGCGGCCACCGCGTCCCACAACGCTCCGCCCCAGGCAGCGGGCACGTGCAGCTCGTAGGCCAGCTCGCCGGAGAACGAGATCCGCATGACGCGGACGGGCAACCCGGCGACGGACGCGTCGTGCCACTCCATGAACCCGAAGCCCTCGTTCGACACGTCGAGGTCGGGCGCGAGCCCGGCCAGCACCTCGCGCGATCGCGGCCCGGCCAGCGCCACCACCGCCCACTGCTCGGTGACGGACGTGAACCGCGCGTCCAGGTGCGGCCACTCGGTCTGCTGCCACTCCTCCAGCGAGTCGAGCACGGACGCGGCGTTGCCGGTGGTGGTGGTGACGAGCCACTCGTCGTCCGAGAGCCGGGCGACGGTGCCGTCGTCGACGACCATGCCGTCGGGGCCGCACATCACGCCGTAGCGGACCTTGCCGACCTTGAGCGACGACATCAGCCCGGTGTAGACGCGGTCGAGCATCTCGCCGACGTCGGCGCCGTGGCACACGATCTTGCCGAGCGTGGACGCGTCCATCATCCCGACGTCCTCGCGCACCGCGCGGCACTCGCGCAGCACCGCGTCGTGCATGCTCTCGCCGCGCTGCGGGAAGTACCAGGGGCGCTTCCACTGCCCGACGTCCTCGAGCGGGCCGCCGGCCGCGAGGTGGCGGTCGTGCATCGCGGTGACGCGGACGGGGTCGCTCAGCGCGCCGCGGTCGCGTCCGGCGAGGAGCCCGAACGGCAGCGGCGTGTACGGCGGCCGGTAGGTGGTGGTGCCGACCTCGGTGATCGGACGGCCGAGCACCTGCGCGAGCACCCCGACGGTCAGCACGCCGAACCCGCGGCCCTGGTCGGACGCGGTGCCGATGGTGGTGAAGCGCTTGACGTGCTCGACGCTCGTCAGGCCGGCGAGGTGGGCGTGCCGGACGTCGGCGAGCGTCGCGTCGCGCTGGGGGTCGAGGTAGACGTGCTCGGCGTCGGCGCCGTCGATCTCGCCGCAGAACCACGTGGCCGGCGGCGTCACCGCACCGGACGCACCGGTGAGCGCCGAACCCACGACGCTCAGCGGGTACGCCGAGTCCGGCGGCGCCGCGGCCGGGACGAAGCCCGCGGCCTCGGACGACCACGACAGCTTCCCGCCCGCCTGGCTCCAGAGCTGGACGGCGGGGTTGAGGCCGCCGCTCACGGCGAGCAGGTCGGCGTCGTGGGTGGTGACGCCGTCCGGGCCGCGCAGGTGCACGCGCGCCAGGAACCCGTCGTCGTCGCCGTCGGTGCCCACCACCTCGGCGCCGAGCACGAGCGGCACGCCGCGCTCGGCGAGCGCGTCGGCCAGCGCGGGCGTGACGTCGGTGCGGACGTCGGCGACGGCGAGCAGCTCGACGCCGGCGTCGGCCAGCGCGACCGCGTCGGCGAGCCCGTCGTCGTGCGCCACCCAGACGACGCCACGCTCGCCGGGCAGCACGCCGTAGCGACGCACGTAGGTGGCGGCCGCGCCGGCGAGCATGACACCCGGCCGGTCGTTGTCGGGGAACACGAGCGGACGCTCCTGGGTGCCCGTGGCGAGCACCACCTCGGCGGCCTTGACGTGCCACAGGCGGCGACGCGCGACGTCGGGCGGGGCGTCGTCGCCGAGGTGGTCGGTGCGGCGCTCGACCGCGACGAGGTGGTGGTGGTCGTGCGCGCCGACGACCGTGGTGCGCGTCAGCACCCGGACGTCGGGCAGGGCGACGAGCTCGCCCGCGCGTGGGTCGGTGAGGGCGGGGCGGTCGTCGCAGAGCACGACGCGGACGCCGCGCGCCGCGGCCTCGAGCGCCGCGGTGACGCCGGCCTCGCCGCCGCCGACGACGAGCACCTCGCAGTGCGCCCAGACCTTGTCGTAGCGGGTGTGGTCGATGCCCTCGGGCAGCCAGCCGCGCCCGGCGATGCGCTCGACGGACAGCCCGTCGTGCACCTCCAGCTCGGTGGCGCGCACCATCGGCTCGCCCGGACCGGACGTCACCTGGACGAACGCGTTGGACTCCTCGGCGCCGACGCCCATGACGCCGCGGGGGCGCCCGGTGTAGATGCCCGCCGACACCAGCCGCACGTCCGCCCCGAGGAGGGCCGACGCGAGGGTGTCGCCGGCGAACGCGGGCACGTCCTGGCCGTCGATGCTGATCGTCACCGGGCGCGAGCGGTCGATGCGCGTCCCGCCGCTGGGCAGCCGCCTGCTCATCGGGCCTCCTCCATGGTCGGCTCGACCTGGTTGGTCACGGTGTGGCGCCGGACGGTGAACCACTGGCGGCAGCCGGCGCGGTGCACCCAGCGCTCGGTGAACCAGCCGCGCGGGTTGGCGCGCAGGAACAGGTACTCCGCCCAGGCGGCGTCGTCGAGGTCGGCGGGGCGCTCGGGGTAGGCGATGCCGGCCTCGCCGCCGTAGCCGAACTCGGTCTCGTCGCGGGGCCCGCAGTGGGGGCAGGGGAGTGTGAGCATCAGTGCGCCACCGCCGCGGCGCCGTGCTCGTCGATGAGCCGTCCGGTGACGAAGCGGTCGAGCGCGTACGGCTCGGCCAGTCGGTGGGGCGTCGCGTTCGCGACGGTGTCGGCGAACACCGACCCGATGCCCGGCGTGGCTTTGAAGCCGCCCGTGCCCCAGCCGCAGTTGACGAACGCGTTGGCCCACTGCGCCAGGTGCCCGACGATCGGCGACGCGTCGGGCGTGACGTCGACGATGCCCGCCCAGGTGCGCAGCACGTGCGCCCGCGCGAACACCGGGAACAGCTCGACCGCGGCGGCCATCTGCTCCTCGATGACGTGGAACGACCCGCGCTGGCCGTAGCCGAGGTGCGCGTCGACGCCGGCGCCCATGACCAGCTCGCCCTTGTGGGCCTGGCTGACGTAGACGTGCACGGCGTTGGACATGACGACGGTGTCGAGCACCTGGTCGAGCAGCTCGGAGACGAGCGCCTGGAGCGGGTGGCTCTGCACCGGCAGGCGGACGCCGAGGTGCGAGGCCAGCACGCCGGAGTGGCCCGCCGCGCACAGCGCCAGCTGCCCGCAGGCGATGCGTCCGCGCGAGGTCTGCACGGCGGTGACCGTGTCGCCGTCGGTCTCGAAGCCCTGCACCTCGCAGTCCTGGATGATGTCGACGCCGAGCGCCGCGGCCGCGCGGGCGTAGCCCCAGGCCACGTAGTCGTGCTTGGCGATGCCGCCGCGCGGCTGGAACGTCGCCCCCATCACCGGGTAGCGCGGTCGGTCGGTGACGTCGAGGACGGGCGCGAGCTTGCCCACCTCGTCGGGCTCGAGCCACTGCGCGTCGATGCCGTTGAGCTGGTTGGCGTTGACGCGCCGGCGGCCCTCGCGGACGTCGCCGAGGGAGTGCGCGAGGTTCATGACGCCGCGCTGGCTGAACAGGATCTCGCAGTCGAGCTCGGCCTCCAGCCCCTCCCACAGGCCGAGCGAGTGCTCGTAGATGCCGGCGCTCTCGTCCCAGAGGTAGTTGCTGCGGATGATCGTGGTGTTGCGGGCCATGTTGCCGCCGGCCAGCCACCCCTTCTCGACCACGGCGACGTTGGTGATGCCGTGGTTGGCCGCGAGGTAGTAGGCCGTCGCCAGGCCGTGCCCGCCGCCGCCCACGACGACGACGTCGTACGAGCTCTTGGGGTCGGCCGTGGCCCACAGGAAGTCCGGGTGCCCGGGCAGTCGTTCGCTGGTGCGCATCGGCTCAGCCCCTCAGACGCGTCATGGTCGGGTCGAACAAAGGCTCGGCCGTGACCGTGTACGGCAGGTCGCGGTCGAAGTACGTCACGGCGACCTGCGTGCCCGGCTCGGACAGCTCGGCCGGCACCCAGGCGTAGGCGATGGCCCGCGCGATCGTGTGGCCCCAGGCGGCGCTCGTCGTGTAGCCGACGACGACGCCGTCGTGGCGCACCGGCTCCTTGCCCATGACGACGGCCTGCGGGTCCGTCGAGGTCAGGCAGACCAGCTTCTTGGACGGGTGGTCGGCGTCCATCGCGAGCAGCGCGTCGCGTCCGGTGAAGTCGCCCTTGTCCATCCGCACCGCGAAGCCGACGCCGGCCTCGTAGGGGTCGTGGTCCCAGGTCATGTCGGTGCCGAAGGAGCGGTACCCCTTCTCCAGGCGCAGGCTGTCGAACGCCCCACGTCCGGCGGCGATGACGCCGTGCTCGCGGCCCGCCTCCCACAGCGTGTCCCAGAGCTTGGCGCCCATGTCGGCCGACGTGTACAGCTCGTAGCCGAGCTCGCCGACGTACGACAGCCGCAGCGCCGTCACCGGCACCATGCCGACGTGCGCCTCGCGGCCGCGGAAGTACTTGAGGGTGTCGTTGCTCCAGTCGTCGGACGACACCGACTGGATCACCGCGCGCGCCTGCGGGCCCCACAGGCCGATGCAGCACGAGCCGGGCGTCACGTCGCGGACGAACACGTCGGCGGGTGCCCGACGCTCCAGCAGGTCGAGGTCGAGGGGGCCGTTGGCGCCGACCTGGTAGCGGTCCTTGGCCAGGCGGGCCACCGTCACGTCGCTGCGGATGCGTCCGCGCTCGTCGAGCACCAGGCAGTAGGTCACCGAGCCGACCGACTTGGCGATGTTGCCGGTGACGACGCCCTGCAGGAAGTCGGTCGCACCGCGGCCCGACACCTCGAGCCGCGTCAGCGCGGTCATGTCGTACATCGCGACGCGCTCGCGCGTCACCTGCGCCTCGGCCCCGACGACGGGCGACCAGTAGCGCGACGCCCACTCCCCCGCCCTGGCGACGTCGCGGCCGTCCACCTCGCCGGCGTTGGCCTCGTACCACTGCGGACGCTCCCAGCCGCTGGCCTCGAGGAAGAACGCGCCCTGCTCGCGCTCGCGCTCGTGGAACGGGCTGAGCCGCAACGGGCGCGGCGACTCCATCGGCTGCCGCGGGTGCAGCAGGTCGTAGACCTCGACGAAGTTCTGGCAGTCGCGCTCGGTGACGTACGCGGGTCCGCGCTGGTGCGGCCAGAAGCGGGCGAGGTCGGCCTCGTGCATGTCGACCGACGGCACGCCGTCGACCAGCCACTCCGCGACGGCCCTGCCCACGCCCGCGGAGTGCGTCACCCACACGGCCTCGGCGACCCAGAAGCCCTCCAGCTCGGGGTGCTCGCCGACGAGCGGGCCGCCGTCGGTGGTGAAGGAGAAGATGCCGTTGATGCCCTCGGCGACCTCCGCGTCGCGCAGGCACGGCAGCAGCGCCTGGCTCTCCTTCCACGCCTCGGCGAAGTCGGGCGGCGTGAACGCGTGGACGCTCGGCATGTGCTCGCCCTCGCCGGGACGCGTCAGCGCATCCACGTCGACCGGGATGGGGCGGTGGCCGTACCAGCCGATCGTCAGGCGGTCGCGGTCGTCGCGGTAGTACAGGTCGGCGCCCTGGTGGCGCAGGATCGGGCGGACGGCTTCCTCGGTCTGCCCTGCGAGCGCGGGCACCGGGCCGGTGCTGGCCAGCTGGTGCTCCAGCGGCGTGAGCGGCAGCGTCAGACCGGTCATCGCGGCGATCTTCTGCCCCCAGATGCCGGCGCAGCAGACCACGACGTCGGCCGGGACGTCGCCGTTGCTCGTGCGGACGCCGGTGACGCGGCCGTCCTCGCTCAGCACGTCGAGCACCTCGGTGCCGGGCATCAGGGTGGCCCCGCGCGACTCGGCGCGACGGGTCTGGGCGGAGACCGCGCGGACGGCCTTGGCCAGTCCGTCGGTGGGGCAGTGCAGCCCGCCGAGCACCTGGGCGGGGTCGAGCAGCGGGTGCAGCTCGAGGCACGCGTCGGCGTCGAGCACGGTGGCCTCGATGCCGCTGGCGTGCAGCCAGCCGGCGCGGCGGTGCAGCTCGGCGAGCCGCTCGGGCGACGTGGCCACCTCGAGCCCGCCGACCTGCAGGAAGCAGGGGTCGCCGTCGTCGTCCAGGCCCACCAGCTTCTCGACGGTGTAGCGCGCGAGCTCGGTCATCATCCGCGAGCCGTTGGCCTGGAAGACCAGGCCCGGCGCGTGCGAGCTGGACCCGCCGGTCAGCGGCAGCGGACCCTGGTCGACGACGGTGACGTCGGTCCAGCCCCGCGCGGTGAGCTCGTCGGCGACGGCCGCGCCGACCACCCCGGCCCCGATGACGACGACCTTGCGACCTGCCATGACCACACCTCCGCGACCTCGCGACCACTGTTGCGTCTTGTGCAACGGCGTTCGGCTTGCGCAACAAGAGTACGAACCCCGGTCACGATCCGGCAAGACCCCTTGACGTCACACCGGTGAGAAATCTACTTTCACCTGGTGTCCATCGACGTGAAACCTGCTTACACCCCCGCCGTCATCCCGGCGCTGCGCAGGCTCGTCGACGACCTCCCCGGGCAGGCCGCCCGGGTCGCGCGCGTCGTGCTCGACGACCCGCACCGCGCGGCCCGGATGCCGATCGCCGACCTCGCCGTCGCCGCCGAGACGAGCGAGGCCTCGGTGACGCGGCTGGCGCAGCGGCTCGGGCTCACCGGCTACCCCGCGCTGCGCATCGCGCTGGCCGCGGAGAGCGGCCAGGACACCACCGGCACGGCCCACGTCGCCGGCGACGTGACGATCGACGACGACCTCGCGACCGTCCGCGCCAAGGTGCTCGCCGACCTCGAGGCGTCGCTGCGCGAGACGTCGGCCGCGCTCGACGACGGCGCGGTGGCGGCGGTCGTCACCGCGGTGGCCGCAGCCCGCCGCACGCTCGTCGTGGGCGTCGGCGCGTCCGGCATCGTCGCCACCGACCTCGCCCGCAAGCTCGAGCGCGCCGGGCTGGTCGCGTCGGCGCTCACCGAGTACCACGACGCCGTGACGTCGGCCGTCGCCGTGCGTCCCGGCGACGTGGTGGTGGCGTTCTCCCACTCCGGGGGCACCGTCGACGTCGTCGACCCCGTCCGCCGGGCCGCCGAGCGCGGCGCCACCACCGTCGCGGTCACTTCGCGTCCCGACTCCGACCTCGCCCGCGCGGCCGACCACGTGCTGGTCACCGTCGCCGGGTCGGAGTCGGCCTTCCGCCCCGCCGCCATGACCAGCCGCTCGGCCCAGCTCTACGTCGTCGACGTGCTCTTCGTCGCCGTCGTCCAGCGCACGTACGACGTCGCCGAGCCCCTGCTCACCGCCTCGTGGGACGCGCTGCGTCCCCGCCACCCCGACCGAGGAGACCGATGACCTCCCCCCTGCTCGACACCGAGCTGCGCGACGCGCTCGGCACGCTCTCGACCGAGGAGGTCGGCAGCCAGTTCGCGGGCCTCGACGCGCTCGGCACGCTCGACGCGGCGCGATTGATGAACGCCGCCGACGCCACCGTCCCGGCGGCCGTCGAGGCCGTGCTGCCCGCGCTGGCCGGGGCCGTCGACCGCATCGCCGCGGGCATGCGTCAGGGCGGACGGCTGGTCTACGCCGGCGCCGGCACCGCCGGACGTCTCGGCGTGCTCGACGCGAGCGAGTGCCCGCCGACGTTCGACACCGACCCGAGCCGGGTGGTCGGCCTGATCGCCGGCGGCACCGTCGCGCTCACCACCGCGGTCGAGGGCGCCGAGGACGACGGCGACCAGGGCGGACGCGACGTCCTCGCGCAGCACGTCGGCCCGCACGACACCGTCGTCGGCATCTCCGCCAGCGGACGCACCCCGTACGCGATCGGCGCCGTCCGGGCGGCCCGCGAGGCCGGCGCGTTCACCGTCGGCCTGTCCTGCAACGCCGGGTCGTCGCTCGGCGCGGCCGCTGACGTCGCGCTCGAGGTGGTGGTCGGCCCCGAGGTGGTGGCCGGCTCCACGCGGCTGAAGTCGGGCACCGCGCAGAAGCTGGTGCTCAACCTGCTCTCGACGCTGACGATGGTCCGGCTCGGCAAGACCTACGGCAACCTGATGGTCGACCTCCGCGCGAGCAACGACAAGCTGCGCGCCCGCTCCTGGCGGATCGTGCGCGAGGCCACGGGGGCGTCCGACGCCGACGTCGACGCCGCGATGGCCGCGTCCGACGGCGAGGTCAAGGTCGCGATCGCCGTCCTCACCGGCGGTGTCGACGCCCGCACGGCCCGCACCGCCCTCGACGACCACGACGGCGTGCTGCGCGCCGCCCTCGACTCCCTCACCACCACGACGACGAAGGACTGACCGCCATGCCCACCCCCGACCAGATCGCCCGCGACGTGCTGGCCGCCCTCGGTGGCGGCTCCAACGTCCGCGACGTCGAGAACTGCATCACCCGCCTGCGCGTCGACGTCGCCGACGAGACCCGCGTCGACGCCGACACGCTCCAGGCCACCGAGGGCGTGCTCGCCGTCGTGCCCGGCCCCACCGTCCAGGTCGTGCTCGGCCCCGGCCTGGTCGACAAGGTCGCCGACGCGATGGACCGCGAGCGCGCGAAGGCGCCCGCCGGCGGCGGCACGTCGGCGGCCGATCTCGCGGCGTCCGGCGAGGCGCTGCGGGCCCGTCAGAAGCAGCGCAACGACACCCCCGTCAAGAACGCACTGCGCCGCATCGCGAACATCTTCGTGCCGCTCATCCCGGCCCTGATCGCCTGCGGCATCATCGCCGGCGTCAACGGCGTGCTCACCAACCTGGTGACGAGCGGCGACGCCCCGTGGCTCTCGGGCGTCACCCCACTGCTCGCCGCGATCGGCTCGGGCTTCCTGTCGCTCATCGCCGTCTTCGTCGGCATGAACACCGCCAAGGAGTTCGGCGGCACCGCCGTGCTCGGCGGCGCGATCGCCGGCATCGTCGTGTTCCCCGGCGTCGCCAACGTCACCGTGTTCGGCGAGACGCTCGCCCCCGGGCAGGGCGGCGTCATCGGCGCGCTGCTCGCGGCGCTGCTGGGTGCCTACGTCGAGCGCTGGGCGCGCAGGTGGGCGCCCGAGACGCTCGCGATGCTGATCGTCCCGACCGTGACGGTGCTCGTCGCGGGCCTGGCGGCACTGCTCGTCCTGATGTCGCTCGCCGGCTGGGTCTCGACGGCGATCGCGACGGCCGTCACCTGGCTGCTCGCCAACGGCGGCCCGTTCGCCGGGTTCCTGATGGCGGGCCTGTTCCTCCCCATGGTGATGCTGGGGCTGCACCAGGCACTGATCCCGATCCACACGACGCTGATCGAGCAGGACGGGTACACCGTCATCATCCCGATCCTGGCGATGGCCGGCGCGGCCCAGGTGGGCGCGGCGATCGCGGTGTTCGTCCGGCTGAAGAACAACGCGTCCATCCGTCGCACGATCAAGTCGGCCGTCCCCGCGGGGCTGCTGGGCGTCGGCGAGCCGCTGATCTACGGCGTCACGCTGCCCCTCGGTCGGCCCTTCATCACCGCCTGCGCGGGCGGCGCGATCGCGGGCGGGTTCATGGGCACGATGAACATGCTGGGCACGACGGTCGGCTCCAGCGCCATCGGCCCGAGCGGGTGGGCGATGTTCCCGCTGCTCAACGGCAACCAGGGCATCGGCACCGCGATGCTCGTCTACGGCATCGGCGAGATCATCGCGTACGCCTCGGGCTTCCTGCTCACCTACTTCTTCGGGTTCACCCGCGAGCGGCTGGTCGAGCTGAACTCCGACGACACCGGTGCCGGCGGACTGGTGCCCGACGCCGACGTCGCCCCGTCGACCGACCCGGCACCCGAGCTCGTCTCGCGGTAGGCGGCCCGCGCCGGGGGCTCCTCGGGTCTTGGTTAGGGTTGCCTGGCCTTAGCGATCTCACCACCCAGGAGCCCCCGTCATGCCCCCTGCCTCCCCCCTGCGCCGCCGCAGCCTCCTGCTCGGCGGCCTCGCCACCGCCGCCGTCCTCGCCGTCCCCGCCTGCGGCTCGTCGTCCGACGACGCCGCCGGGTCCGCCGACACCGGCCCGTGGTCGTTCACCGACGACCGGGGCGAGACCGTCGAGCTCGACGCCACGCCCCGGCGCATCGTCGGGCTGGGCGACGCGGTCGCGGCGCTGTGGGACTTCGGGATCGAGCCGGTGGGCACGTTCGGGATGCTCTCGATCAAGGACGACGCGCAGTTCGAGGGCTTCGACACGAGCGGCGTCACCGAGGTCGGCGTCACCTACGGCGAGATCGACGCCGAGAAGCTCGCCGCGCTGAAGCCCGACCTGATCGTCACGCACGTCTACCCCGAGGAGCTGGGCGGCACCGTCGAGGGCGTGCTGCTCTACGGGTTCAAGGACGAGAAGCAGATCGAGACGCTGTCGCAGATCGCGCCGATTGTCGCGATCGAGATGGGCGGCAACGGCAAGGACGTCGTCGTCCGCAACTCCGAGCTCGCGGCGTCGCTCGGCGCCGACCTGACCAGCCGGGCCAATGCGCGCAAGAAGAAGGACTACGACGCCGCGGCCACGGCGCTCACGAAGGCGGCTCGCTCGGGCGTCACCGTCCTCGCCGTCGCGGGCTACGACACCGAGGGCCTCTACGTCGCCCAGGCCCCGGCCGACCCGGCGCTCGACTACTACACGAGCCTCGGCGTCGCCTACCCCGACGTCGCGGACGACGAGTACTACTGGGACCTGCTCAGCTGGGAGAACGTCGACACCTACCGGAGCGACGTCGTCCTGTACTCGCTGCGCGCCATGGACGCCGCCGCCCTGCAGAAGCAGCCGACGTTCGCCGAGCTCCCCGCCGCGGAGGCCGGCCAGGTCCACCCGTGGAAGTTCGAGCCGCTGTCGTGGGGCAAGCAGGCCGCCTGGATGACCACCCTCGCCGGCTACCTCACCGACTCCCAGAAGGTCACCTAGCCCGCCCCCTCCCCCGAGTTGTCGGTGCGTGGTGATGTCGG